>CAYREN010000009.1:0-11964 GCA_964423255.1 uncultured Roseivirgaceae bacterium
ATTCACCTCATTGGCCGTAGGCAGACCTTCCACCTGCACATCAATCACCGTTGCGTATGGCCCTGTCAGTTCGTTAAATCTGCTAAGTGCTTTGGCATAAATTGATTTGGCAAGCTCAAGGCCTTCATTGCCCGCCTCTGCCAAACCTATCAATTCTTCCAACCATGTGGTTCCTGCAGTTTTTACATGGACTCCAGTATCATATTTTTTAGTAAGCTCTCGAATTGGCTTATAAATGGAAAATTTATCGCTACCCGAATGAACGCTCAGTTTAAGATTTTTCGGTAGACCAAATTCTTTGATAGCATGCTGAATAACTAATATATCCTCTTCAAATTCTCTGGCAAATTGATCCACGTCACCTACGTAATCAACTCCTTTATTGAAACGACCGGTAAATTTAGGGGCTATGGTTTGAGCCGGGATACCGGCATCTGCAATAGTTGCCAATATAAAAAACAACTCAGCAGGTGTCTGAGGATCATCAACTTCATCCATAGAAACTTCCGCAATAAAATCTTCATTGCCTTTGAGCTCGGCAATTCGCCTGTAAATTTTACCCGCTTCTTTAGCAGCAAATAGAAATGTAGTAGCAATCTTCGTAAGAAATGGCTTATCAATTTGATAAGGTGTATCTATTCCGGGGATAAGAAGTTGGCCAATATACTTTGAATATTTATTAACGAAATTGTCAATTTCAGATTGACTTACTTCCTTGCCAATATAGTCTGCCACGTCCAGGGTAAAGAAATCTGAATGAGCCACAAAATCATCAACCGTATCCATATTGATATGATCGGCATCTACGAGATATTGTCCTTTCCAGTTCAGTGCATTTACTGCTACGTCTGCTTCTTTTCGAACACTTATCGGATCTGATTTTACAGTTTTATGTTCTCGAAAGGATTTATTCCAGACATGGGTCAGCTCAATTCCAGCTTCTTTTGCCAATATACTTCCCTGCAATTGTGCTTGGCCTTGATGAGCAAATCTGTCGCCAGTTCCAAATGAATATTTACCAAGTTCCATGATTATTTATTTTAATTTATAAGAATTAACAATTATTGAATATAGTATTTTATATTCAAAACACACGTGTGCATAAAAGTAATTAAATTATAATCAAAATGATAATTACACTGCAACAACAAGTTGATGTGGAAAATCAATATTTTAATCAAAACATATTTCAACCACTATTCTTTTTATGAATAAAAAATACGTATATATAATTAAAAGAATGTTCTTCAAAATTTCCTAATTATCTTTTTTTTTCACTAATTGATGGTTATAAAAAACATTGATATGTTCAAGATTATTCCATCATTTTCCATTTCTGGCGGCAAGATCGTTTTTCTGAAAAAGGGCGATTATTCTAATTTGATAAAATACGATCTCAATTTAGTCGATCTAGCAAAGTTGCTTGAAGACAATGGAATTGAAGTTTTACATTTCTTGGATCTGGATGGCTTTTTGATCAAATCTCCAGTCAACTATTCAGCACTTGAAACTATTGCCGGCCATTGCAACCTTAAAATAGATTTTATTGGGGGCATTAGAACCGACGGAGATATAAATAAAGTTATAGAGCATGGAGCCACCTATTTTACGGCCTCCAGCATAGCCGTTAATAATCATGACCTTTTTGCCTCATGGATTATGTCGTACGGTCGTGAAAAACTTTCTTTAATGGCCAAGGTAGTCGATGACAAGTTAGTTTATGAAGCCTGGCAGAAAAAAGCTGATGTAGATTTGGAAGAACATATTGAATATTTCCATATGCGGGGATTAAAATATCTGAAAGTTGCAGACATGAATCGCGATAGTGTTTTGGAAGGACCTAACTTTGAATTGTATCAGAAATTAAAGGTAAAATTTCCAGATATGTGTATTGTTGCAAGTGGGGGTGTACGATCAATGGATGACATTCGAAGGCTTAAAGATATGGGCCTTTATGGTGTTATTGTTGGAAGGGCACTTTTTGAGGGGAAAATAAAAGTGGAAGATTTCAAGGAGTTTGCCAATTAGCCAAGCTTCTAATAACAAATGGTTTATTTAATATTGATTCCCACCTTCGAAAGACGAGTTGTCCTTCAGTCTTCCTCAACCAAAAGAAGGATATATTAAGCACTTCAATGATTATCTCCCAGACTATTTGAGTAATAATTGTACCGGAAACTTCGGACATATTAAAATATATTATACTGGCGGTAGTCCAATATTTTTCATGATTTCATCAAACCTCGGATCGTCTCTTAAAGGATCGATATTAGGCCATGTCCTTAGCCATGGGATCCAGGTATCAGGTGGTTTGCGATCAAGCCAAATAAAAGCTTCATCAACATCACCTAAGGATAAATTTAAAAGCGCTATTCCAAAAGCGATTCTTGGTGATATATCAATACTTTTCAAATCTGCTAAAATCTCCAGGGCTTTCTTATTATCTCCGGACAATGCATAAGTACAACCCAGCGCCCAGCTCCACGCCGGATTGATTTCACTTGCTTTTTTATGAGCCTCAATCGCTTCCTCATACATTCCTTTCCCTGAATACGCATTCCCAAGCACCCACCATCCATGACCAAATTCGGCATCTAATTCCAGCGCTTGAGTCGCTTCATTGAGCGCTTTATCAACTTCACCCATCCACAAATACAGGCTTCCCAAATCGGCCGTATAAATAGTAGTAAGCGGATCTAACTCTTTGGCCAACTTATGTTCAAAAAGCGCTTCTTCAAAACGGCCAAATATGGCCAGGTGCCAGGCATAGTGAAAGCGACAGATAGCTATATTCGGATTAATTGCTATTGAATGAATAAATGCCTTCTCTGCTCCTTCCCAATCCCAGTCATGATAATTCTTATAAAACGCAAGAATAACATGTGCATCGACCAAAGTCGAATCTAATTTGATTGCCTGCAAAGCAGCAGCTTTTCCTCGTTTCCAAACCTGACGAGAAGGATCGGGACCATGCCCGAGTTTGGCATATCCCAATGCCAAACCCGCATAGGCCAACGGGTCGGCAGGATCATATTCAATGGCCTTCTGCAAATATTCCATGCCTTTTTTAAAATCATCAGGAGTCGATTTATTCAAAAAATACATGCCTCTCACATATGATTTATAGGTTTCAGGATTTATAAATTTAGTGGCAGTCAATTTGTTCTCTTGCGCAGGAGTAAGCTCAATATTTAAAAGACCCGCAATATCTTTTGAAACATTTTTATAAACATTAAGGACATTGGCAAAATCCTGGGAATACCGGTCAGACCATAATTCTCTTTCAAAAGGAAATGTTCCAAATAATTGAAGTTGTATTTTGAAACTATCTTCTGTGCTAATCATCGAACCTCTAAGAATGGCATCAACACCCAAATTACCGGCAATTTCTTTAGCTGATAATTCGCTATTAACAAATAAATTAGTGGAAGGTTTTGATATAACCTTGAGTGAATTTAGTTTCCCAAGTTCACTTATTAGTCCTTCATGTATTCCATCCAAAATAAAATCCTGGTCCTGGCCTTCTGACAAATTTGTTAGTGGTAAAATAGCTATGGATTTTATTTGATTTTTGGAATGATAGTAGAAAGCCAGCGCGATAAAAATGCTGATAATTATGGCTGGTGCGATTGCCTTTTCCCATTTAATCCGTTTAACCCGCCTTTTATTGCCATTTAATAATTCAATATGTTGATTGGCCCTAATTAGGGTTAATTGCCCATTGTGATTTGCTTTTAGTTTGTTTTTAGTTTCTCCGGGAGGGAATCCATAACAATCATGAAAACATTTGCTAAAATATGCCGGACTGCTAAAGCCTACTTTGTATGAAATTTCTGAGGCTGTACCAACATCATTTAAAAGCAATTTTGTCGCTTCTTCGAGACGAATCTCCCGAATAAACTGGCTCACAGATTTATCCAAAAGCATTCTCAATTTGCGGTGCAGTTGCGATCTGCTAAGGCCTATTTCTGATGATAATTCATTTACACCGAATTGCTCATTCTCCAGGTTTGCAAGAATTATGTCAATGAGTTTTTGTAAAAGCACTTCGTCTTTAGATAAGATACCTGAAACCTTTTCTTGCCCCATATCTTGAAGAATTGATAGACCAAGTAAGATACAATAATTGACAATAAATTAAAAGTGGTTTTTTTAGCATGTTGAAAGGAGATAGAATAAATATTGAATTAGACCTCTTTTTCGTGAGGTCTAATTCAACAAGCTAATTAAATTTTGAAAGGTAAGGTTTTAGTGTCCAACAAGCCATTGACGCATTACTTCCCAAACATCAACGTCAGCGTTATCTGCCATAAATGGATCTGCATGACCAAAATCAAGAGCTGGATTTGCATTCTTACTTACAATGAGGCTAGTAACATCTGTGCTTGATAAAAGACTAGTGGTGAACTCACCCTGTTCGCCAAAGCCCCCACCGGCGCCAATATAAAGCGTAGGAACTTTAATTTCTGACAGGTGATCATCTATTGTGACATCCTCTTTGTCACATAAACACGCTCTGAATTCATATCTCACTTGCTCAGGCATAAATGGCCCGGCATGGGGTTCCGATAATAATCTTATCCAACGCGAAGCATCAGAAAACACTAATCCAATAGGGAGACCATTTTCAAATTCACCTCCAACAAAATGCCAGAATGGATTTGGTTGAGGCGCTAGCACGAAAGTATTAGTTCCAACAAATAAAGCCGCCTGAAAATTGGTCATTGGTGGGAAGGGCGGTGAAGGAAAAAGTGGCGATATCTCATCAGGCGAAGCAATAGCCAATTGGCCAAATATTCCTATAGTAGATTCGTTTTGAAAAACTCCACTCTCAATAAGGGCTTTTATTTTTGCCGCAGCAAAACAAGCATTTTCGCGACCAAATTTATCCTTGTCCTCATCACCATATTTCATTAGACTCTCAATAGGAATAATCCCTTTAATATCCTGAAGTATCCGGTGCTGTTGCGTTTCCAGACCAGCTGCAGCATACAATACACTTACACTATAGCTAAATCCCAATAGATTCATGCGTCCAAATCCCTGACCGGAAAGCCCTCTGATCAGCCGGGCGATTGACATGGATGAAAGAACATGATTGACATCACGGCTAATATCCCATCCTTCCATAAAAGAAAAATCTGTGGTACCAGCAGGCACAAGAGTCCATGCCAGATCAATACCCCACACGTCAATTCCATTAGAAGCCAAGAAAAATGGCGATGACGTATTTTCATTAATGTCAGTAGCTCCAACGTATAAGAAAATGTCTTCGAAATTTTGAGATGCTCCATGAACCATAAAAATAGCACCATCTGTTTTATTGGGACGATAAGGTTTACTCTCCTGAACCAATCGATGTATTCGTACTACATCAAATTCACCGTCTCCCAATCCAACCTCAAACTTATAATGTGCTATGTTGTTTGTGAGCTGTTCTTTTGACATTTTAAAGTGGCGTCTTTGGCGGCCAATTCGGGCTGAAGATTCGATAGTTGAATTGGAATTATTAGCAGGTTTGTTGTTATACAGAATATTGAATACTTCAGCATCTTGGCCATCACCCTGCTTGTTGATAGTATTAAATACTCCATTTGCATTTTTCAATTCCACATATGTTTCTTCTGAGCCTGTTATTCCAATTAGTGTAATATCTGATTTTTCAATCGTAATATTTTCATGATAAATTCCTGGTTCCACGTAGATAGCATCTCCCGGTTGAGCGGCATCCAGCGCATCTTGAATGGAATTATCCGTTTGCACAAGAATGCCGGAACCCAAATCCAGTTCATTGATCAAATCTTGCCAAGGCTTTGCTGGTTCTACTAGAGAATAGTCAATCACATTTGTACTGTTCTCAGAAGGATCATTGCAGCTAATTGCAAAAAACAAAAATAGAATCATAAAGATATGCCTTGCATATCGCTTGGTCGTTACTCTTAAAATTTTCATTGTATAAAGGTTTTATTAGGCTCTAAATGCCAGTGTTTGGCAAAACATGAATTTGCCTCGATTGACATGTAGTCCCAGTTGTACAAAGATTAAAGGGTAAGGAAGTGGCCACTTTCCTTGTACTAAGCTTTACACAAATATGGGTTAAAAAGCCTTTGGATAATTATCAACTATGTTGCAATAGGTTATAAGTTTTTTCAAAAAATGTTGCACATGAGGAGCATGTCTTTTAGGGATATTTACCAAATGAACTGATTTGTGCAGGATAGTTTTATGACGATGATTTGGTGTCAATTATTATTTTTATTAGTATGACAATTAAATTTTTATAAGAGCATTTTTTTATTTTTACCTATAAATTTTCATCCAATTACAAGTAATCATCTACTCCAACTAATTAAGTTTGTGAATAGTAAAATTCTCACATTTATGAATTATCGCTTTCTCGTTTTTTTCTTGCTTTACTCATTATCACATTTTCATAGCAAAGGCCAAATACTCAATGTAGACAGGAACAAGATACTCACCGATACAGCTAAATTTGTCACGGGCAGTATTTCCTTGAAGTTTCATTTGGATAATAAAAATGCCAGTCCTGACAAAAAAAATAGTTATATCAGCGTAGAAAATAAAAACGATCTCGTTTTTGTTGGCCTGAAAAACAACTATACAATAATCAGCAAAATTAAATATTTTAATTCGTCAGGGGGTACGTTTATCAGCTCGGGGCATGCGCATGTTAGAGCCAACATATTAAAAATGAGAAAACTATCTTATGAGGTGTTTTCTCAGATTCAATATGATAAAAATCGTTTCATGGATAACCGTTTTCTTTTTGGTGGCGGACTGAGATGGATGTTTTCCAATACCGAAAAGAAGGGGTTATTCCTTGGAACTGAATTGATGTATGAGCATGAAAAATGGGATAACCCGCTGGATGAAAATCATTTTATTATCAAAGATTTACCCAAATTCAGCAGTTATTTGAGCCTTCATCATAAAATAAGTACTGCTACATCTTACCAGATCGTAGTTTATTTTCAAACAGGGTATGATCCGGATCCAGGCGTAATGCGCAATCGCTTTAGCTACGACATCCAGTTCGACATTCATATTTTCAAAAAATTATATTTCAATATAAAGTTTACCGGTGCTTTTGAAGACAAACCAATTTACCCAATTAACAACTTTTTCTATACTATAGAAAATGGGTTATTATGGAAATTTTAATTTCGACTCAAATTTGAATTGAAATCAATATATTAGAATTAGGCATTCATTGGATTTTTTAAGTTTCAATGAATGCCTACTGGGTTAATACCCAATTTTTATTGTTCTTATTCGTTTCTTATTTCTCTTCCTTTTTAGGAATTACAAGACTTAGTATTCCGTCTTTGTATTTAGCATTAATTTTTTCTACTTCGGCTGTGTCCGGAAGATGGAATGTTCTGTGAAACGGCTGAAAGCTAAATTCTCTTCGCTCATAATCATTGTTATGATCATTATATTTATCAGTTGTTTTTTGTGAAGAAATAGACAATATTTTATTATCTAGTTCAACTTTAAAATCATCCTTGTCCATTCCGGGAGCAGCCATTTACACGTGAAACTCATCATTGGTTTCGTAGATATTTACCTTGGGAATACTAGTACTGGTGGCAGAACTATATGGCCAATTAAACAATTCTCTTGTTAATAAATCATTAAATAAATTAGATAAAACTGGTGCGTATCTAGCATTTCTTTTTACAAGTGTCATAGCTAAATTATTTTAAGGTTAAACATTAAACAAATAAAACTCCATTGAAAGCTGCTTAACAAATTGCTAAAATATTCTACAACAAGTAAAATCAAATAACGATCGCATTCTTAATTAGCTTTTTTACAAATGATATGCCAATAGAATATACTGCCATTTATTCATGTTACAAATAGGCTTAAAATATCATTTTGACTATTAAATGTCATATTGTTACTTTCAACCTAATATTATGCTGGTCCTTATTTTTGAATTGCTGATCTTATTCATTAATTTGATAATCGAATCATTTGAAGTCATTGCTGAAATATTGATTTTGACTTTTAATGTAAAATGATACAGACGACTATATTCAGAGCCAATGCCAAATCCACATAGAAAAAATGGGCCTAAATCGGCTATCGATCCCAATAAAAAAAATAGTAAATCTCCAGTTGCATCACGACGGAAAGTTTTAAAAACATTTGCAGTTGCACCATTTGCTGCCAGTTCACTTAGTGGAGCTATCATCAAGATTTTCAAACATCCAGAGGTTAAAAAAACCAAGGCCAAAGACAAACATCTTACCATTGAGGTAATTCGACCAATTGATCTATTGAAGTTGACTTTTCAATTTCACAATTGTAAATACCAAAAAAAGGATCAGCTGACATTTGTGGTCAAGGATAAAGTAAAGAAGCCAGCCTACATGGTAGTTATTTTTCCATCGCAACATACGCTCGAACGGGCATTTTTAGAAGCACAAAATCAAGCCAATAACGAATCATTGGCACTTCCAGCTAAATTTATTCGTGCAGGAACCAGTCGTTTGGCTTATGAGTTGCCTATGGATTTTAAAGGTATTCCTCTGATAATGGAAAAATTGTTGGATTGGAAGACGTTCAAATTAAAAGTGAATTATCGTGCCCGAGTCAAACTATTTACAATTTTCCCAAAAGCAAAAATTAAAAAAGGCTTAAAAGTAAAAACGACAAAAACTCCAACAAATCGCAAAATTCTTTCCAATCAAAATATTGGAAGCAGAAAAATGAATGTTGCAGACAATCCAAAATATAAAAGTGAAAGCAGCAACAAATATGATTTGACGAATCTGCAGAAGGCCCTTCCTGCCAACGAAATGATTCGCATCAATGAGCAGGTACTCAGCAAAGCGATTAAAAAGATTCAACTGGAAATTGCTCCGCCGGGGAAATTAGAAACAGCAATCGAAGCACCTACAAGGTTAATAATCTCGCCAAATCAATTGAATGACTTTGTGCATACAAGAGAAACCAAAGATGATAAAACTTTAAATTATCCATACCCAAAAGGTAATGCAAACTCCTTAACCATTAATAATCCTTTAAATGTAAATTCGGGAAATTTGGTTGAGCTCTGGCACACACGAATGGGTGTAAAGCTCAAAAATGGGAGTGTAAATGAAAATGCATATAGTTCTCTCAAAACCATCCGGGCTCTATGGAGCACCGACTATAATAGCCCTGGAATCGAACAGCCATTCCGAGCCTCGCTGGACAGTAGAGATAGATATTTGCTAGTAAGAGAGACTTCCGACTATGGTGTAAAAGGTTATACACCAAGACCTGTGCAAGCAAAAAAATTGATGTTGAGCACACTCGGTTCCTGGATAAATTTTGATGGCAATTTTGACTATCCCGATAGAGTTGGCACTGGACTGGAAATTCTCAAATGGCAACACCGAAGTACTATGGGCAGAGACCATTTCGTGAAGGTTGTACAAGCAGGGTTTCTATTTCCATTTGGCCATAAGGCATCTCTTGTAAAAATTACAGAAAGAAAAGTCGATGCGAAATCAAAAACAGCAGTAAATCGTAAGCGATATTTTGTGGTGGTTATGGAAAAAGAGAAGGTTTACAAACCACGAGATGAAAAAAATAAATTTATCCCTTTTCCATTCCAATCTGTGGAAATTCTGACCGATTCGACGCCAAATCTTGATCACACAAATTCCATTATCAACTTAAGTACCGAGCCTCCCAAAACGAAATATGACAACTCACAAACCCAAATCCCGATATACAATTTCTGGATGGAGGTAGGTAACAAACCATTCCTTTTTGATCTGCTCTCTACGGATAAGGAAGGCCAATCGGCAGGTTTTAAACTTCCATTGATTTTTGTAAGTGAGTCAGGAGCTTTTGACAAAAATGCCATCAATCAGATCAATAATAAGTATAATGCAAAGATGGATCGCAATAGTGCCCCAACCTCTGGCCAGGTGGTGGCATATGCCGAAAGTCTGGTGGAAGGCGATACCAATTTTATAACCCAAAGTATAAAATTTGGTAGCGATCCGGCAAATAAAAATACGAACAACGCCATCAAGTTTCACCCTGTTATGCAAACGGCTAAAGTAATGATAAAGGCTGTGGAAGAACTCACTGGTGACGGCAGTCCTGTTGACATCAAGCTTCATGATGATATCAATAAAGCTGGAGTTTTTGCAGAATTGGTGACCAGTAAAATGCTGGATTTCAATGGCAGTGCCGATAAATCTGGAGGCATGATGAATCCGAATGCAGGCATCTCTGCCCTTTCTAAATTACAAGGTCCGGTTGGAGGCAAGGTCAATAAAATAGCTGATCTTGATTTTGATCCTACTGAGTTTTTTAATGACAATGCCTCTCTGGGCGGAGTGGCGAAACTTTTTGGGGTTATACCCATATTTGATTTGCTCTTTGGAAACATTGATATCACAAATGAAAGTGCCGATCTCACCAATATGCTCAATGACCTCAAAGGAGAATTGGAAGACGTTAAAGGGCAGATTGAAGCAAAAAAGGAAGAGCTCGAATCAGCCGTACAAGAAGTAAAATCTGCCATACAACAAGAGATCGATCAACTTAAGACACAACTTGATGGTTTTAGAAATCAACTGGAAGACACAATTAAAAATGCTGTTCCAAAAATCCCTGGACTTAAAATGTACAAAACAGACCGGGCGATGGTCGTGGAGTACAAATGGTTGCCGGAGCTTGAGCAGGAAAAATCATTCTTCGATTTTTTGACTATTCGCATGAATGGTAATCCTGCCGAATCTATGAATGTGACAACAAAGTTGGTTCGCCCATTTGACACGTCACAACAAACAGAAATGTCTATTGGCTCGGGCATAGAAGATTTCAGTATCGAAATTTCTGAATTACTCAAGGTCAATTTTGATTTTATACGCTTTGATACCGGAACGGGGAAAAAGACCAAAGTCAATGTTGGGCTGGATCAAAACGAAGCGATTGTTTTCCTTGGCCCACTGGCGTTTGTAAACAATTTGCAGGATATCATTCCGGGAGATGGTTTTGGAGAAGGACCATATATCAACCTTCAGCCAACTGGAGTAAAGGCAGGCTTTGAATTGGGTATTCCAAACGTAGAAGTTGGTGTGCTAAGTATTGCCAACATTACGCTTGGTGCGTATGTGAGATTGCCATTTACCGGGGCACCCATGACACTGGGATTTAATTTCTGTAGAAGAGAAAACCCATTCTTACTTACTATTTCATGCTTTGGAGGAGGGGGCTTTTTTGCTATGGAAACAAGCGTAAAAGGTTTTGTAATGATGGAGGCGGCTTTCGAATTTGGGGCTGCGATTTCATTTGATGTCGGTGTAGCCAGTGGAGGAGTTTCTATCATGGGAGGTTTCTATTTCAAGATGGAAATGGTAGATGAAATGACCTTGATTGAGCTTACAGGATATATCAGGATCAATGGAGCCTTGAGCATATTGGGGATCATCACCTTGTCAATGGAGTTTTACCTGGCACTTACTTATATCATGAAAGCCGCCAATGACTCAAAGGCTGGAAAATTATTTGGTGAGGCCACCATCAAGGCCAAGATAGAAATATTGTTTTTTAGCAAGTCGGTTTCTATCACGGCAAGAAGAACACTGAAAGGCGCAGATGCCGATCCGACATTTGCACAGATGATCGAAGAGCCCGACTGGGCAGAATATTGTGCTGCATATGCTTAATTAATGAGTGAATGATAGAATAAGAGAATAAGTGAATGATTGAATAGTAAAATATGAGAATGCATTAAGTAAAGAACCAAATCGAATATGGAAATGGTTAATGAAGTCAAAATAATTTTTGCAGAACTAACACATAAAATTCAAAAATTTGCTCCCCCTGGAATTAATGAAACATTATACCATTCTATTATTTTTGGATTATTATTATCAAATAATACAACCATTTTACCAAACCACCACAATCACTTATCAACAAAATAAA
>CAYREN010000009.1:12064-31595 GCA_964423255.1 uncultured Roseivirgaceae bacterium
GGACTTTGGGATCAATTAATGCACGATAAAATAAAGGTAGAAAGTTTTAAGGAGCAAGACCTCACCCAGCACAGGCTGATCAGCTATCCTACCAGACATGTTACCGATTTTGTATTAAACAATTATCAAAAATATGGTATTTCAAATCCAACAAAAAACCTGGATATTAAAGAATTTCGTAACACTTCAGGACTAGGATCCATTTCTAGATATCTGCCAATGGATGAGAAAGAATATGAAAAACTAAGGAAAACACCCAGGCGAAGAGAAATAACTGAAGCGCAAATTTTTGAGAGGCTGAAGATAGACAGGAGAGTTTTGGAACGCCGTATGAAATTAAAAAAGAACTATAAGTTTATCCCTTTTCAGCAACAGCAAAACCCAACTACAGATTTTTTACAATTAAGAGATTTTCATCAGGTTGAGCGAAAACCACTGAAAACCGCTCCCGCCAAATTAGTCAAGCCCGAATTTGAGTTTCACGATGTTTTGTCTATCGTGAGCAGTTACCCCCAAATTCAGCGAAAGCTGGCCCTGGTACTGGATTTTACCATACCTTTTGATAATGGCATTCCAAAGAGTGGCGTGCTGAGCCTGATACCTACAGGATTTAATTTTAAAGATACTACTGATATCTCATGCCCAAAAGTAGCCTATGGAATAGCGAAGGGCAGTTTTATTGTAAGATCAAAAAATGACAGCATCATTGATCAGGGGTTTGTGAAAGTGAATACTCCTGCATTTAATGTTTTTCAAATTGATACAGATGGAGCTGCTTTAAAGCTAAACAATCAGGTAGAAAATAAAATTATTGAAGACACCAAGTTGAAACTGGTAAATATAAATCTCCTTGGAAGCAAGACACTAAAAGCAAAACAATTACCAGAAGAAAAACCTGAAGAAACCGGTCTGCCATCACTACGATCTGCAGGGATTGCCCTATCCAGAAATGGACTCGCAGAAGTTTTGCATTTAAGATTCAAAAAGGCCAATAAGCTTAATATCAAACTTCTCGATAAAAATAAGCTTGATAATAACCTTAAAATTATTTTGCCTGATGATAGTGATGCGCTTTTTTCTGATGACATCACACAAGGATATCGTATGGACATTGCCCTGAGCAACGAACCAGATAAATGGTATTCTCTTCATTGGAAAAAAGATGAATATACATATCTAAATAGCAATAATCAATTACACGAGATATTACCCGTAAAGCCTGATGAAGGATTTATCCAAATTGGCGCTGCAGAAGATGCAGAAGGACAAAAGAAGCTTTTTACAGGAGAAGTGATGTTTCGATGGGAGGGTTGGAGTTTGGCAGTAAAAAAACCGGGGTATGCAATCAATGAAGAAGATGACGACAATGACAAGGATTATGTAAATACGCTAAAATCTGTAGAAGCAAAAAAATATGCATTGGATAAAGATCTGGATTTTAAACTTAATGCCATACCTGGAATAATAAAGGGGACCTTACCAAAATTACGCTTTGGTGAAAAATATATGATTCGGGTGCGCACAGTTGACATGGCAGGAAACAGCAGATTATTGGAAGAGTCGACGCCTAACCCTAGTCAGAATGAAATAAGGAGTTTTCAATACAAAAGATATGAACCCACTGTAAGCCCAATCTTACTGCTGGGCAATCATCTGAAAGATGGGGAGTCGTTAGAGCATTTGGTGGTTCGCAGCAATTTTGATCAATCTGCTGAAGATTATGAAAATGATCATCCGCTCAGCAATCAAATATTTGACAGCACTTCTACCAGGCATTTACTTCCACCAAAAAATAGCCAACTCATGGCAGAAAGCCATGGGAAATTTGACAAAGCTTTTGGTGAAAATCCTACGGTAGCCAAGCAGATGTATGAATTCATTATTTCCAGAGAAAGTCATTTCGAATTCGGTAGCAATGGAAAAGACAAAGTTTATCAAACGAGTGATGTTGAAGTAATTTACCTACCCGATCCTATGGGTGCAGGGGTAAGTTTGTTTTTGGCCGAGGATTATGATAGCACACACACCCAGGAATTTAGATCAAGATTATTTAGTTTTTTCAGTAATGAAGACCTCACTGGGAAAAATACCAATATAGATATTCCAGATAATAAATGGCATAGTGGAAAATCCATGCGTATAATTCTTAAAGAAGGAAACCGTGATACTCAGTGGGAATCTGGGCAAAGGACATTAATTGTTACCATGCCAAAGGGTGAGCGAACCAAAATAAAGTACAGCACCTGGTGGCGTGAAAAGGACATTGAAGAAATGTCTGCGATCTGGGATTTGTTGAAAAAAAAGAACCCGCAAAATTTAGAAGAGCTCAAAAAATACACCAATCTCGGGCAACATTGGATGATCAGCCCAGGCAGGGAATTGGAGCTTGTCCACGCTGTGCAACAGCCCGTTGAAGCACCCGACATCGAAAAAATCAGAGGAGACAGGGATTATGATCAAACATCCTCCTTTGTCCATACCAATATAAAAGTTCATGGAAATAGCACCATCAAGCTAGATCTGCAGGCCAGGTGGAAGGAGATTATAGATTTGCCACATCACGTAGAACCTGAATGGCACAATAAAAGCGGTGAAATCAATGATGTTGAAGTTAAGTATAAAGATGAATTGATCAGAAAAGGTTTTTTTCCCGATGACAAACAAAAAGCTAAACCAGCAAAAAAAGGAGTGCCGATTATTATGTATGCCTATACTCTGGATAGAAAGGCACTTTTGCAACAATTTGAAGACACCAAACATAGAAGGGTTAGTTATAAAGCCTTGGCGGCAAGCAGATACCAGGACTATTTTGACGGGTTGATCAAACAGGATAAACTTCCTGTTACGCGAGAGAGTATTCCAGTAGAGGATGTTATTATCTCAAGCTCTGCCCGGCCTTTCAAACCCGAAATAGAATATATTATTCCTACTTTTGAATGGAGAAAAGGAAAGACTTCGGCGGCTATGCGCCACCGTCGATTGGGTGGGGGTTTGCGAATATATCTTAAAAGACCATGGTTTTCATCTGGAGAAAATGAAAAATTGGCAGTAATTCTACCGGGATTCGATCCTAAAAATGACCCGATGAGAACATTAGCATTTAAAGGAAGCGGATTGAATACATATTTGACCCATTGGGGAATTGACCCAATTAAACTTTCCAAGCCTACCGGATCATTTAGTCCTGTCGCATCACAATTCAGAATGGCACCGCATATCGATACCGGCCTTGCTTATCCGGGTAGCAATAGCTACAAAGTTACGGCTGTTGGCTATCCGGTAGAGTTTGATAAAGAAAGAAAATTGTGGTTTGCAGATATGGCAATTGATCATGGTACAATGTATTATCCATTTATAAAGCTGGCTTTGGCAAGATATCAGCAACATTCGGTAAGAAAAAACAATACAGATGTTTGTCTTTCGGAAGTAGTACTTGCCGATTTTATTCAGCTGGTTCCTGAACGTGTTTGTACAATCAACTTCAAGAAAGATGAAATAAACACAAAATTTACGATTTCTATAGAAGGTACCATGTCGCTGATCAGTAGGCAATATTCTCCTTCAAATTTTATTGTTATTTCATTTTTGAGTTCCGGACTTGCGCAGCCAAAACACATGGTGATAGATGATAACACAAATGATAAAGACCTCGTTAAGGAAAAAGCAGTAATTCAAATAACAGCCAAGGACATTAATAATAGTCGGTTTTCGATCAGTAAAGAATTTAAATTGCCAAAGGCCTACAAAAGAGAGCCTTTTATCATCATCATTGAAGAATACGAAAAAGCTGTCAATACTAATGGAATCAAGAATTATAAATCTACTAATAATAATGAAAATCAACCAAGACTTGTATTTGCAGATCGATTTGATATCAATGCAAAAAACAAAAAATCTATTAAAGCTAAAAGTTAGGAATTGGTTTTTACTTGCTATGAAAAACATTCTTTTATTTTTATTGGCCTTAAACCCTTGTTTTGCCCAGGATTCAAGCCCACAAGGATTGATGGTAGAATTTCTTAGATACCCCAATTCTATTGAAATCAAGGAGGCCAGGCCAGATTTTTCATGGACTCTTCCAGCGACTCTTGAGAAGCAATCCTCCTGGCAAATTCAGGTAGCATCCTCAATAGAATTATTGAATCAAGGTACACCTGACTTCTGGGATTCGGGAAAAATACCAGATAGCAGGTCAATAAATATTGAATATGAAGGGAAATCACTCACAGAGTATTCCACATATTTTTGGAGAGTTCGAGTTAGAGATATACATGGAAACCAAAGCAAATTCTCTGCAATTCAGCAATACAAAACTGGCGCTCTATCTGATTATGCAAGTACAAGCAATTCATTTCAAATTGAGCTAGTAGCTCCTGCGGATTTTAAGAAGATATCAAATGGGAGGTACTTTATCGATTTTGGCAAAGATGCATTTGGTACCATTGTTTTAAATATTCAGCCTACAAAAAGAGAAACCATTACCATTCATCTTGGAGAAAGTAATTCAGAACATTATCAGGTAGATGATTCACCGGAAGGTAATATCAGATATCAAAAAATAAAACTTGAAGTATTTCCAGGCCAATCAGATTATACTCTTGTTCTTCCAGCTGACAAAAGAAACACAAAACCTGAGGCTGTGGCATTACCCGACTCCATTGGGGTAATAACCCCTTTTCGATATTGTGAAATAGAAAATGCGAGTTTTAATTTCGATACCGATAAAATAAAACAAAAGACAGTCCATTATTATTTTGATGAAGAGGAAAGCTATTTTACCAGTTCAGACGTAGTGCTAAATCAAGTATGGGAAATGTGTAAATATTCCATGAAGGCGACCAGCTTTTGTGGTGTGTATGTTGATGGTGACCGAGAGCGAATTCCTTACGAAGCTGATGCTTTCATCAACCAGTTAGGACATTATTGCACAGACAGAGAATATTCCATGGCCAGATTGACAAACGACTACTTCATGGATAAACCTACCTGGCCTACTGAGTGGATTTTGTTTACACCACTTTTATTCTACTATGATTACCTGTACACAGGGAATACTGAAGCGATAGAATATCACTGGGAAAAACTCAAATATAAAACACTCACAGACCTGGCAAGAGCAGATGGATTAATCAATACATCTCAAGAAAATCAATCTGATGCTTTGATTATTAATCTTGGATTTAAAGATCCGAATATGAGAATCAGGGATATTGTAGATTGGCCTCCTGCTCAGAAAGATACGGGTTGGAAACTTGCTACAGCGGAAGGGGAACGCGATGGTTTTGACTTTAAGGAAATTAACACTGTTGTAAATGCCTTTCACTATAAAAGTTTAAAACTTATGGCCGAAATGGCCAGGGCAATTGATAAAAATGATGAGGCAATATTCTATGAACAAAGAGCAAAACTTGTTAAAAAATCCTTTAACAAGGTATTATTGGAGCCTCAAAGAGGATATTATATCGATGGTGAGGGTTCATCGCATTCATCACTACATGCCAATATGTTTGCCTTGGCTTTTGGTCTGGCTTCCGAAGATCATGCGGAGACCATAATTGAATTTATCAAGTCAAGAGGTATGGCTTGCAGTGTTTATGGTGCTCAATTTCTGTTGGATGGACTTTATCTTTATAATGAATCAGATTATGCGCTAGAGCTTATGACAGCACAGCATGATCGCAGTTGGTGGAATATGATAAGCGTAGGTTCTACAATTGCCATGGAAGCATGGGATATGAAATACAAACCCAATTCAGACTGGAACCATGCTTGGGGAGCTGCCCCGGCCAATATCATTCCCAGACATTTATGGGGTATCAGGCCAACCCTTCCGGGATTTGAGCAATGTATTATAAAACCCCAGATGTCTCATCTGAGTTTTTCTAAAATTACTGTTCCAACCATCCGGGGTAGCATATTGGGCACTTATCATAAGGATAAGAACAGAAGTATTTTTACAGTTGAGATACCTGGTAACATGACTGCTATTTTCAATATTTCGCATTTCAAATGGAAAGATTTGAAATTGAATGGAACTGAGGCTGGGCATAAAATTGAAAGTTTAATTTTGAAGCCGGGGAAAAATACAATTGAGCTATTTTTTTAACCGAATAGATTGACTGCCGGACCTCGCCGGATATCTCAGTCTTACCGGACTGCCTGCTATCTCGTCTTGTCGCACCTGTTGCGACATCTGTTTGAGGTTCGTAAGAATATATCTACAGAGAATACGTCCAAAAACCCAGCAACGAAAAAGGCTTCAAAACCCAACAAATTCAATTTTTGGGAATTTTAGGGAAGATGAGGCTGTTGATGTTTTTTGGTTTGGTCTAGGCTATATTTTTTCATCTATGAGCTAACAGACCCCCCGCCCCAGCGGACAAGCGCAACGGGTGCGGAGATTATTGAAGGACGGGTCACTAGGAATTTTCAGAGCGTCGTTGTCGTAAAGCTTCATAGAGAATTATTCCAGCAGATACCGAAACATTGAGAGATTCTATTTTTCCGACAATGGGTATTTTTACCATGGTATCGCAAAGTTTTAAATATTCCTCTGAAATTCCGTCTTCTTCAGACCCCATGATAATGGCCAATGGGCCCTTGAGATTAGTATCATAAATGAGTGAATCCGTTTTTTCTGTGCATCCAACAATTTGCAGACCGGTAGCTTTCAGGTCTCGAATACAGATTTTTAGATTTTCTTCTCTACAAACGGGCAAAATATTTAATGCTCCAGCAGAAGTTTTCATAGCATCGGCACCAATTAGTGCATTGCCGCGGCTTTGAATCACCAAGGCATCTGCACCGGCGCATTCCATAGTTCTGGCAATGGCTCCAAAATTTCTCACATCAGTAATGCGATCCAATATTACTAAAAACGGGTCTTTACCTTTGGTGAATGCTGTTTCGATAATATGGTCAAGCGACTGGTATTGTATGGGTGAAATATAGCAAATTATACCCTGATGATTTTTTCTGGTGAGCCGATTTAGTTTCTCTAAAGGAACTTGTGAGAAAGGAATTTTGAGTGACTTCATTTTAGAAACCAACTCTTTGATCAAGTCATTTTGCAGCCCCCGCTGCACAAGAACTTTCTCAATTTCTTTGTCAGCATCAATGGCTTCAATAACTGCCCTGATCCCAAAAATAAAATTATTGCCCTGTACTTCTCTATCGTAATTTCTCATTGATTACTTCTTTCCATTTCTCCATAATTCTACAGATTTAAACCAATTTTTGTCAAAGCTCTTTTTTCGAAGTAGTGAATAGTGATCTTCAGTGAATACGTTTTTTACTTTATAAAATGAAAATCTAACTGTGGGCATTTTCAAGTCACGATTATAAACCCAATCAATAATTTCTTCAGATTTATAGACATCGCTGGGCGGCCCGTAAATAATATAAATCATGCCCATATCACTCTTCCAGCCTTCTTCAAAATTTGTGAATAAGTAGTTTGCAGTTTCCACCCGATTATAAAAATTAGCTACTGTTGATGTAGCCAGTGATGGAATTTTTGTCAACTTAATCCAGTATTGCTCAAATGCTTTTTTGGGATCTGACGCAGCTTTTATTGCATCGGTTTCTTCCCTCGTAGATATATATATCAAGGGCTCCAATACTTTATCAAAAGTTTTTACCAGTGGAAAATACGGATCTTGCACCCTTATCCCAATGCCATTTGCAGAAGAGCTATCTTTCTGAAAAAAGTATAGTCCTTCATTATTGAGCTCAAAAGAGGAGTTGGTTTGAATGGAAAAAACAGAGTCAATTTTTAGGTCTTTGGCTGCTCGCTGGTCTTTTATAATCATTGGCGGAACAGCCTCATCGAAATATTGCGAATAGTAATAAACGAAAACAGGCCCTTGATAATCGTTGCTACTTTTTATCTGCAATACTTTTTGTTTATTTATAAAACTTCCCAAAACTGGTGTTTTTCCATCTCCTTCATAAAATACCAGTCCATCCGTCGAAAAATTGTAATCTGAAATAAATGGGATGTCATATACAAAATCCATTCCGGTATTTTTATTTATCATCTTAATAATAGCAATATCTGTTTTGTCATTATTAGGAAGCTTTAAATAGGCGAATACTTTATTGGATTTAATCGCAATGAGATGTTCTTTTATATTGATGGTATCTGAAGATATAATATCTAGAGTATGATAGCTTTTGTGGAGCTCGTAGACGTAATGATACTGGTCAAATAATTTACCCTCGTTGAAGGTGATTTCGAGATAAATATAAGCTGAATCGCCTTCGAAAAATACATTGTGTTGCATATGCACTTCGTTGGCGTCATTGTACCAATAGCTAATATTTTCATCTATGTATATCTTTTGGCCATAAATCTTTCCAAAAGAAATTATCGAGATGATCAGAATGATTTTTAATGTTTTTATATTCATTTGCTTTTGAGAGGCATTTATAAATTGTTTCTACAATTGTAACTCGCAAATTGAGGTGCACTAAATTAATTTATTTAAGGAAACATCTAATAATAAATTCGCATCAAAATTTTCTTCCTCAAACTTTCGAAATGAAAACCATATGGGATCAAAGATAATAAACAATCTGACTGCGTTATATTTTTTATGAAATAGCTATGGCTATTACAAAAAAATACGCCTTGCATATTATTCATTATTTTTGATTTTTGAAAGAAATGAATTATCAGAAATTCCCTTTACTTTGCAATGTTTTAAAAAAGTAATAAATGTCAGTTTACACAACAGAAATAGCCTCAGATGTCATTGCGTCTGACAATCCAATTCATCAACGTTTGCTCAAAGCTTATTATTTGAGTCTTGAATACATTTCCGGTGATGTTTTGGAAGTTGGTTGTGGAGAAGGCCGTGGCATCGAACTCATTGCTCCAAATGCCAGCTCGTTTACTGGTATTGATAAAATTTCCCAGGTAATTGAAAATCTAAAAACAGCCTTCCCAAAAGGTGATTTTCAACAGATGGTGATTCCTCCATTTTCAGGATTGAAAAATAATACCTACGACGTAGTAGTCAGTTTTCAAGTAATCGAGCACATAAAAAATGATCGAAAATATTTAAAAGAGATTCATCGTGTGCTCAAGCCAGGTGGAAAGGCATTGATCACGACTCCAAATATTAAAATGTCGCTCTCAAGAAATCCATGGCATATTAGAGAATATACTGCTAAAGGATTGAAAAGCATGGCTAATGAAATATTTCCCAAGGTTGAAATGCTTGGTATTTCTGGCAATGAAAAAGTGATGACCTACCATGAAGAGAATAGACAATCTGTAGAGAAAGTGATGAAGTGGGACATCCTCAACCTTCAATATCGGCTACCTGCATTTATGCTCAAATATCCATATGAGATTTTGAACCGTATGAATAGAAACAAGCTGAATTCTGGAAATACTAGTTTGGTACAAGAGATTCATCATTCAGATTATTTGCTTTCGCAAAATCCTGACACCAGTCTCGATCTATTTTGTGTGATGGAGAAGTAGGACTTTCAATACAAGCAAAATCTCTAAATCATCTTTCTACTTCAGAAAAATAATGATAGAATACTTCGCATAATTGCTCGCCCAACAACATCCAGTCTTCCCCCAAAGGTGATTTGTTTAGCCCGACAATCCAATTAGCATTGAGTTCGTAAATCAATGCGTCAATGCCATATCGCTCTAACAGTCCTTCGCCGATAGATCCGGGATTTCGGAAATGATCTCTTCCACCAATGCTTCCTTCCGTAAACCATGTATGCTTCCTCAATAGAACTTCAAGGCGATCCATATTTGCAAGATAGTTATCGAGGTTTACATTGGGCTTTGATATATGAATATTGCCGTAGGCATCGTTATGAAAGTCAATGGCCAGATCAGGCTTTAGCCCAATATCGATTTGATGATTTAACCATTTTTCCAATGCTGCGTTCTCAGGAGAAAGATAAGGATCTGCCTTTTTATCCCAATTTCTATTCAAATCTTTTCCTTGTTGATTGAACCTCGTTCCTCCATGTGCCACACGATCTTTATTTGCCATGGGCAATATATAAATGCAGTATTGGTCAAGATATTCTTTTGTTTTAGGATCATCCTTTAGGAGATTTTTTATAATTCCCTGAATAACCCAACTTCCTCCAGGCTCCCAGGCATGTGCTCGGCCCCTGATGAATACTCGATTTGGTGCATTTGCATTTCCAACTCTTATTATTTCCAATGGTCGGTTTTCTACAGTATTTCCAATTGTTGTGATTTGGATTATCGGATGGTTTTTAATTTCTGATTTGAGTTTTTCAAGATCGCTTATTCGGTAAGGTTCCAGCCGTGCCACATAAACCGAATCATCCGGCATGATAAAATCGATTTCCAATTGATGATCTGAGTTCATGTTAGTTTCAATAAATTCCCAGTTTTTTCCATCCACAGACAGATAACAACTCGTTTCATCTTCAATGGCATAGCCATGTTGACCATTCCAAATATTGTCAAAATTTTGCAATACCAATTTCATCCTGGAATCTTTTTTACCAAAAACCTGAAAATGCCAATGTCCTGCTGCACGATTTGGAGAATTTCTTTCATTGTCATAAATCATGCTAACCAGTACTGAACTATCCTCCTGAACCTCATAGAATAGTGGTGATCCATTTTCAAAGTTATAATTGATGTATTCAAATGAGGAAGACAATCCCACATTCCAGGCAAAACTTAGAAAACAAATTATTGAGTTGGAAAATAATTTCATTTTTAATGTGGTTTTATTTCTCAAAATGGTTTTTTTTATAAAAATAGGTAGTTTTTTCAAGATGCGCCCTTCACTTTTTCTTCATCCAAACAGGCCTTAATGATGGTTGATGAGGCTTACCCAAAATTTCACCATACAATTCAGGCCTTCTTGCATTTCTATACCTATAACCGCCAGCCAGAGTAAGTTTTTCCTTAGTCAGGGTTGCCACAGCGATATCATTTTCAAAGGTGCTGATCTCAGATAATATCTCACCATAAGGATCTAAAATCATTGAATTTCCATTTTTTAGTTGCTCTCCATCAAATCCAATAGGATTGCTGAAGATATAATAGACAGCATTGTCATAAGCCCTGGCCGGGAGCCATCGCATCAACCATCCTCTGCCTTTGGGCCCATCAAATTCGTGCCGGAGCGGCTCTGGATTTTCATGCCTGTTATGCCACAAGGTACTGTCAACAAATCCTCTTCCTGGCATGGCTGAGGGTGTGCATCCAGTGACATGAGGAGCAAATATTATTTCAGCTCCGAGTAACGTGGTGGCTCTTACATTTTCTATCACATTGTTATCATAGCAAATGAGCATACCGCATTTCCAACCAAGAATATCAAAAACCACATACTCATTACCTGGCGACATATAGGGACTGATAAAAGGATGGATTTTTCTGAATTTGGCAATAAGACCCTCTTTATCTACACAGATATAAGTATTGTAAAGCAGGGAGTTTTCCTTTTCAGTTAGTCCGGCAAGAATTATTATATCATGCTTCCCAGCTATTTTAATAAGCTTTTTAGTGCTCTCTCCTTTTGGTATTTCTTCTGCAATGTCGAAAGCTTTATCACGATCCAGATCTTTATAAAATGTATAGGCAGTGATGCACATCTCGTGAAAGCTTATTGCATCAGCTCCCTGAGATTTGGCTTTTTCTGACAGAATATCAATGAGAGAGAGGTTGTAAGTCTTATCCCCATCTTTGGGTTGGAATTGCGCAGTGGCAATTTTAATATTGTCCATGATTATTAGATTTACTGAATATCATTACTAAGAGGATATAAAAATACTAATCATTTTACATCCAATATATTAGTAACAATTATATGGAATCCTGATACATCAATAATCACATAGTTTAGAATTTCTTTGAAGACCAATTTTAGTTATTTTTGAATATGATTTCTACGATTATTTTTGATATGGATGGGGTGATTATTGACAGTGAGCTAATCCATCAGCAGCTTGAAGATGAAATGTTTGCAGAGCAAAATTTGATTATAACTGAAGAAGATCACAAAGATTTCGTTGGGACCTCCTCCATAGACATGTGGACAAAAATTGGCAAAAAACAGAAACTGAGCAAGAGCCCACAGGAATTGCTCATATTGGGTAGAGAAATGTATTGGAAAGCACTGGAGAAAGACAAAGTTTTGTTATTCGAAGGAGCCCTTGACCTGATAAAGCTTTTCTACTATAATAATTTTATTATCCATGTAGCATCATCAGCCACTCACCAAACGGTAGATAAAGTTTTGGAATATTTTAATATTGGAAAATATTTTAAATATAGAATTGGTGGTGATGAGGTATTAAATTCAAAGCCTGACCCTGAGATTTTTATAAAATCTGCAATGCAGTCTGATTCAATCTCGGAAAATTGCTTGGTTATAGAGGATTCAGGCCATGGCGTGGCAGCAGCCAAAGCTGCGGGAATGATTTGTGTCGGTTTTGATAATCCTGCCGGAGTGTCGCAAAACCTCTCACAAGCCGATCAGGTAGTAAAAAAATTGAGTGAAATTGACATTCAATTGATCAATTCGTTATAACCAGGATAATCCAGGAAATAATATAAGAATCTTAGATAGTGTTAATTATTGAATTATTCGAGATAGATAATAATGCCAGTATTTGATATAATTGTTACATCTGATGTTTTTTATGCCTTAAAATAAGGTCATTCGTTATGTATTTATTTTCTTCTCTATATTTTTACCTAAAGATCTAATATTATCAATTGCATTAAACCAACTTAATATGTTTGACAGTTTACTGGAACAATCATTTTATGAATTTCCATCTTTCAAAGTTGCTCTATTTTCATTGCTTCTGGCGTTTTCTCTGAGCACAATTATTGCATATACATATAAATTCACCTATCGGGGAATTTCCTTTTCAGGCAATTTTTTCCAGTCAATGGTGTTGGCTTCGTCTGTTACTTCAATGGTAATTATGGCAGTTGGCAATAATGTCGCTGCTGGTTTTGGAATTATTGGTGCTATTGCCATCATTAGGTTTCGTACACGAATAAATGATCCGAGAAATATCATGTTCATTTTTGCGAGCTTATCAGTAGGAATTGCTACTGGCGTTTATGGATATTCTATTGCCATAGCAGGAACTTTAATATTCTGTTCTGTAGCATTTATGCTTTATTTTTCTCCTCACGGAAGATCTTCACTTTACATGTATTCACTGACATTTAATCTACAACACGAAGAAGGAGTTGAAGCAGTTACGCAGTTTTTGGAGAAATGGTGTCAAAGTAATTTCTTAATGAGCATTGCCGATGGCAAAATGGAAGATGAAAGATATGAGTATCAGATTTCATTAAAACACAACATTGACCATAAAGATCTCTTCAGAAATTTTGCCATGCTCGAGGGTGTCTATAATGTTAAGCTCAACCGTCGCAATAACACAGAAAGGCTTTAATCATGATTAAAAAAGCAATATTTATCATTTTTTGGGTTTCAGTCGTGATAGTGCTTTTACTATTTTCACTTGTTTTTAAAGACACAAACACTGCTATTGTAGCCCAGGTAGAGCCTTTGAAAAAAGCAATATCATATCACAAAGCTGTTAGAATTCAGGAGATTTATGTAATCCCAGGCCAAATGGTCAATCCTGGTGATGTTCTTGTGAAAGTAGAACGTCCGGACTTGCTGCTTGATGTAGAAAAGAAAAACAGTGAAATTGATAGATTAAAATTAGAACATGACCTTTCAGACTCAAAATATACCTATAAAACCAAGCAGCTAAAATCGACTACAGATGCTCAAATCAGAAAAATTGATGCTGAAATCAGCCAATTAAAATTGGTTATTGAAAACAATCAAAAATTGTCTGAGCAGTTTGGAAATCTCACAGGTATTTCAGATACTTCGAATCGACAAAATGGCTCTTATTCTGATATTGAAATAGATATTTTAGAAAAAGATAAAAGGTATTTACTAAATCAGCAGAAGCTAGAACTGAATGTAGAAAACAACATTCATGAAGAAGAAACCAAATCTTTTGCTATGCGATTAGTTTTGTTAGAAAAAGAGCTGCAAGCGCTGATAACTGAAGAAATGGAATTGGTAAAAAAAGCCAAAATCCAGGGTACAATAGGAAACGTAAATGTGCAGACGGGAGAGCTTCTGTCGCCTTACACCACCATTTTGTCAATCTATGAATCCAAGCCGACAATCATTAAGGCATTTATGAATGAGGGCTTCAAATATGCAATGGAGGTTGGCAATAACGTAACTGTTGAATCCACTAATAGAAAATATAGCATTGAGGGAAAAGTATTTGAAATTGGTGCAAGGATCATTGAATACCCCAACAGACTAAAGTCTAATCAGAATTTACCAATGTGGGGCCAGGAATTGTTTATCAGAATACCAGAGGATAACAAATTTCTGAATGGTGAGCGCGTGGCTGTGATTATCAAAAAATAACTATTGTGCTAAAAAAGCATATTTTCATGAAATTAAAGTATTTTTTTTCGCTTATTATTTTCGTTTTATCTGGACAGTTCAAATGTTTCGCGCAATTTGAAATGGAGGATTTTCTTGCTACCTCAGGTAGTGATATTTCTTTGGTGCCCACTCAGTCAAAACTTGACTTTCTTAATGGTAACAATTTTAATGCCCCATGGATTAGCAGGGTAGAATTCAGAACACGCTCAAACGATGCAGATTTTAGTCAAGAAGATTTCAGACTTCGATTTACACCGTCAAACCCCGGTGAGCTAAAGGCAAATAAGAGATACTATACAAAGCAGGTTGAATTATTAAATCTTGAATACAAAGAAGAATTTAATAAGTCCTTGAAGCAACGGTATATCATTATGATTAACCATTTGTTTGAATTCGAAAAAATATCAAACCTGAAGAAACAGTTGGAAATTAATCATCGCCTGACCAATATGATGAATACCGGCAATACCCTCTATTCCATGGATTTGGGAGATCTTATTGATGCAGAATCCAATGAACTGGATATGACATTATCAATTGAAAATTCAAAAATAAAGCTTGGTGAGATTGAATTTCTCATCAAAGACGCCTACAAATTTGAAGGTGCAATTGACTGGCAAAAACAAGATGTGATTGAGGTTCAAGATATTCTTAATCTCTTTGCTGAATTCAAAGACCACCCATCCGGTGAACACATTTATCTTACGAGAATTAATCAAAAAAATATTTTGGCAGCTGAGAAGTTTCACATCGAAAAATCTGAAACCTTGAGAAATATAGGATACTTTCAAGCAGAGTATGATACCGACAGGGGTAACGAATCATCTGAACATTTCGGATATCAAATAGGCATACGCATTCCCATTGTAAATCCTGACAAACCCGATTTGAACAGAAGAAAATTAGCATTGATGGATGATGAGGCAATTTTGGAAGAAAAGCGAGATGACCATCAAAGAGAAATGGAATTGGCTGTACTACGAATGGACCATTTTACCAAGCAATATGTGGAGATCAGTACCAAATTGGCATCGATTGGAAAGCAGAACCTTTTTAGCTTTCAGAGTCCTGATAAGTCCATAAAGGTTTCGGATCTGATCAAACTGAATGAATTTTATCTTGACCTTCTTTTTAAGCTAAACGCTGTTAAGAAACAGATTTATGAAACATATCTTAATTACCTTGATTTGAATGGTAAGATATCAGAAGCTCCACTAAGAAATTATCTTTCCAAAAATCTGACTGAGTATTAGTTGGATTAATCACTATTTATTCAAATTCACTGATGTTGCCAAAGCAATTACTCTCCCCTCATTTCCGACAGCATTATAAAAATGATAGACAACTCCATCCCATTTTATTACCCATGGTTTATGGGCATATTTAATATCATAATCCTTTGATGGCGCTATCAGATCATCGCCTTGCCATTCAGTCCAGTTGACGAGATCATAAGAACAAGCAAAGCGATCAAATGCTCCGGGTTTCCAAAAAGCCCCAAAATAAAACATCACATAAACGTTATCAATTTTTGTGATTTGGGCATCTCCACAAATTCCTTTGTGTTTTGTGATTCTCGGCTCTTCACCCATTCGCTTCCAGTGAGTCATATTTTCGGAAACCGCCATCCCGATACTTTCATAATTTGCTGTATCTCCCTTTGCATTGTAGTACATGACATAGGGATATCCGGTAGTTTTGTATTTATCAAATATGATGGAACTTTTATAAATTTTTTCATTTTCGAACCACCTTGTATCTTCATCACCCGGGAGTAAAACAGGCCTAGATAATCTTTTCCATTCCATTGGTTTATCTATATCTTCAACAAAGGCCATTCCGACGCCAAGCACTCCTTTTTCATATCCTTCAGATGCTCCACCCAGATACGACATCCAGAATTTCCCATCATGTTGCCTGGGCTTATAAGTTCCTCCCCATTCTATATCAACTAAAGACATATATCCAGCTTTTTGGCTAGCATCCCAGGTGTCATTTGTAAATGACAAAATTTTTTTATTCGAATGCCATTCCAACAGGTTTTCA
This sequence comes from uncultured Roseivirgaceae bacterium, assembly GCA_964423255.1. Taxonomy (GTDB): domain Bacteria; phylum Bacteroidota; class Bacteroidia; order Cytophagales; family Cyclobacteriaceae; genus JAAUQL01. The sequence goes on from CAYREN010000009.1 coordinate 28,585, forward strand.
CTTTGTGCAAGCCAGGTTTCATACCCATGACCATCATACACAATATAGCTCATTAACCATTTATCTCCATGCCTAAAAACTGTTGGGCTATCAACCATTTTAGTGGTATCATGATGCTTCAATACAATGCCATATTTATAAGGAGTTTTTATTTCATTATAAATACTTACCATGACTTCGTCAGAAACCAAATCTAAATTTCCATTTGAGGAATTTGAATTGCAAGAACAAACTGTTAGGCTACCATATAAAATAATGACTAAGTATTTCAATGAAAATACATTTGCAACCTTTCCTATCATTTCTTCTCTCCTTTAAAGGCATTCACTTCTTTCTTCCAGTTAATAAGTTGTTGATGTAATTGCTTGTACACTTTTTGTAATCCAAAGAATAGGAGCCAATTCCAAATTAACCCCAACTTAATTAAGTTGGATATAGCATTGGGTTAAAAAGAATGGCCTGTGAAAGAGTAAATATATGCTCTATCAAAGGCCATTCTTTTTAAAATTTTATAATCTGAATTGCTAACTTCCACAAACTATGCAATCGTCCGGATTGTCAAGAGAACATGACATATCAGATTGATTTTGCTCTTTTTCATTTATGGCAGCAGGCTGCGCTTCCATATTTTTTGTGACAGTAAATTTGATGGCGTCTGTAGCAGCCTTTGTTCTCAAATAATACATGCCGGTTTTAAGTCCTTTTTTCCATGCGTAAAAATGCATTGAAGTAAGCTTTCCAAAATTAGGATCTTGAATATGTACATTCATACTCTGGCTTTGGCAAATATATGCACCCCGATCAGCAGCCATATCAATAACCGCTCTTTGCGAAATTTCCCAGACAGTTTTATAAAGATCTTTTAATTCTTGTGGCACATCCGGCATGTTCTGAATTGATCCATTGGCTTCAATCAATCTATTTTTCATACTATCATTCCAAAGGCCCAATCTGATGAGATCATTCATCAAGAATTTATTTACTATAATAAATTCCCCGCTTAATGTTCTCCTGGTATAGATGTTAGAAGTAAACGGCTCGAAACATTCATTATTTCCCAGGATTTGTGAAGTAGATGCTGTAGGCATTGGAGCTACTAATAGTGAGTTTCTAACTCCATGTTTTTTAACTTCCTTTTTCAGTTCCATCCAATCCCATCTTCCTGAATCAGGAGAAACACCCCACATATCAAACTGAAATATTCCTTTGGAAACAGGAGACCCTTTGTATGTTTCGTATGTACCTTCTTTTATTGCGAGATCTTTAGAGGCTGTCATAGCAGCAAAATAGATGGTTTCAAAAATCTCTTTATTTAACAGACGGCTTTCCGGCGAATCAAAAGCCAATCGAAGTCTACAAAAGGCATCTGCCAAACCCTGTACGCCTATTCCAATTGGGCGATGACGCATATTTGATGTTTTGGCTTCTTTGATAGGATAATAATTTACATCAATTACCTTGTTGAGGTTTTTGGTAGCAGTATAAGTGATTTCATAAAGCTTATTGTGATCAAATTTGCCATCAATTACAAATTTTGAAAGGGCAATGGAAGCCAGGTTACAAACGGCGACCTCATCCTTTGATGTGTATTCCATAATCTCAGTACAGAGATTACTTGATTTTATAGTTCCAAGATTTTTTTGATTGGATTTTCTGTTAGCAGCATCTTTATACAAAATGTAAGGTACTCCGGTTTCAATTTGTGCTTCTAATATTTCAAACCAGAGATCCTGGGCTTTTACAACCTTTTTTGCTTTTCCCTCCTTTTCATACTTTACATATAGTTTTTCAAAATCATCTCCATAGCAATCACTTAATCCAGGAGCTTCGTTAGGGCAGAAAAGCGACCAATCATCATTATTTTCTACACGCTTCATAAATAGGTCAGAAATCCATAAGGCATAAAATAAATCCCTCGCTCTCAATTCTTCCTTACCATGGTTTTTCTTCAATTCCAGAAAATCAAATACATCGGAATGCCAAGGTTCTAAATATATTGCGAAACTTCCTTTGCGTTTTCCTCCACCCTGATCTACATATCTGGCTGTCATATCAAAATTTCTCAGCATGGGCACAATTCCATTCGACGTTCCATTTGTACCCTTGATGTATGAGCCTTTCCCTCTTATTTGATGAATGCTCAACCCTATCCCACCAGCAGATTGTGATATTTTGGCGCATTGCTTCAATGTGTCGTAAATTCCATCAATACTGTCATCTTTCATGGTTAGTAGAAAGCAAGATGAAAGTTGTGGTTTTGGCGTTCCTGAATTAAAGAGCGTTGGTGTGGCGTGAGTAAACCATTTTTCTGACATCAGGTTGTATGTTTCTATTGCAGCCTGAATGTCTTCCATGTGAATACCAACCGCCACTCGCATTAACATATGCTGTGGTCTTTCTACAACTTTATTATCCAACCTCATTAAGTAGGATCTTTCAAGGGTTTTAAAGCCAAAATAATCATAGCTAAAGTCCCTGTCATATATTATTGAAGAATCGAGCAGTGCAGCATTTTTCTTGATAATGCCATAAACTTCGGTAGAAATTAATGATGCAGACTCCCCGGTTTTAGGGTCGTTATATGTGTAAAGTCTTTTCATGCTGTTAGAAAAAGACTTAGAGGTGGTTTTATGCAAATTGGACACAGCAATTCTTGCAGCGAGTTTAGCATAATCCAGGTGCTTTGTAGTCATGCTTGCCGCTGTTTCAGCAGCAAGATTATCGAGTTCCTGGGTTGTGACACCATCATACAATCCGTTGATTACTTTTTTTGCAACTTCTATTGGCTCAATAAAGGTAAGATCCAGGCCATAGCAAAGCTTGTCTATTCGTGCAGTGATTTTGTCAAATTTTACTGATTCTCTTCTTCCGTCTCTTTTTACAACTAACATATCAGGTTTTTTGGGGTTAATGGTTCAATTTTTTAAAAGTCTTCTCCAAGAGAAAATTTTGGTGTATCGTTTTCTTCAATTTGCATTACACCTGCTTTTTGATATTCTGCTACTCTTTTT
>CAYREN010000010.1:0-30877 GCA_964423255.1 uncultured Roseivirgaceae bacterium
GCACTCCAGATGTCTTCCATCTCTTCGAGTGTTTTTCCTTTGGTTTCTGGAACATATTTCCACACAAATATTGAAGCTAATATTCCCATAACCCCATAAATCCAATACGAAAAACCATGATTGAACTGGTTATTTAACCAGCTATTGTCATTCATCATTGGAAAAGTCCACGACACGACCAGGTTGGCCAGCCATTGGGCGGCAACAGCAATTGACATCGCTCCTCTTATTCTATTAGGAAAAATTTCGGAAAGCAATACCCAGGTAACAGGGCCCCAGGAAATGGCAAAAGATGCAGCATAAATAAGCATAAAAATTAATGCGCCAATGCCTACTGAATCGAAATAAAAAGAAAAACCAATTGCTCCCATGCTAAAGGCCATGCCAATAGCACCAATAATTTGCAAGGGTTTTCTTCCATATTTATCCACAGAAAAAATTGCAATAACAGTAAAAATTAAGTTAACAGACCCCACCAAAATAGTTTGTAGTAATGAAGATTCCGTTCCACTTCCCATATTTTTGAATATCTCGGGGGCATAATAAAATACAATATTGACGCCCACAAATTGCTGAAACACTGACAACATTATTCCAATTACGATCAGTGGCCATCCATAAGACAACCATGGAGCATCCTTGATCTTCAAAGAATCTTTAATTTCCAATAAAATGTTTTTTGATTGTTTCGACCCATTGAGCTTGTTTAAAATGTTTAAGGCTTTTGAATCTTGGTTTTTCAATACGAGGTATCTTGGCGTTTCGGGGACAAACCACAATAAAGCCAAAAACAAAGCAGCTGGTAAAACTTCAGAGGCAAACATCCATCGCCAGCCAATTGTATTTAACCATTGATCATCTCCTTGCCTTGCAATAAAATAATTAACAAAATAGATAAGTACCATACCAAATATTATTGCAAATTGATTCCAGGACACCAGCTTTCCCCTGATATTTGAAGGCGCAATTTCTGCAATGTACATGGGTGAGAGCATCGAGGCCATTCCAACTCCAATCCCTCCAATTATCCTATAAATAATGAATGAAGTAATCGTTTCTACACCAAAAATATTTAAGATATCCGGCATAGCAGACCCTATTGCAGAGAGGATAAAAAGAAAGGCTGCCAGTACCAGTCCTTTTTTTCGACCAAGTTGTCTTGAAATGAGACCTCCAACTGAGCCCCCAATTATGCATCCGATCAAGGCACTGGATATTACAAATCCTTTCAGTGAGTTGGCAGTGCTTTCATCTAATTGAGGGTCTCCGTTAAAATTGCTTGATATAATCAATGTAGCAATTATCGCCAATATCGTTGTACTCAATATCCCTTTTCCCCTACCCAACAATTTTACCAATATTCCTCCAACGGCTATTAATACAACATAAATGACAGCGAAAACAGTAATTCGATACTCAATGACTACCCTTTTGGCCTCACCATTTTCAATATTCAGGGCATCAATAAAAAATGATTGTATAGCACCAACAGCACCCGAAATAACAGCAGTATCATAGCCAAAAAGCATGCCTCCTAATGCTGCGACAAGGGTTAGCCCAATTACAAATTTGCTTCCTCCTTCATTTGATTTCATCATAAAAGTTATGGTTTTGTATGGTAGTGGTGAATATAATTACATTTATCCTACAATTACAATTAATCTGTCCTCGTTAATAGACAAGTAGCAGGCAAATCCTTAATTGAAAATATACAAATATTGATTATAAAATATTGATGTATTCTCAACTGGACATCTACAAAATATACTTTTTAATTTAGAATCTACTTTTTAATTAATTCCATATAAAAATTTATTGCACTTTTGAAAAATATTAATAATTAGGATCTGAAAATATAATTTTATTAAAATGATTCCATTCAATTCTATTTTGCAACCTGCCTAGTATGACTCAGACTTCACAGGAATTAGGCACCGAAAACCTCAGCAAACTACTCATAAAACAGTCTGTTCCTGCCTCAATAGGATTCTTAATTATGTCCATTTATTCCATTGTTGACACAATATATGTTGGCAGGTGGATAGGACCATTAGCTATTGGAGCAATAACAGTTGTAATGCCTATCACGTTTTTAATTTCTTCCATTGGGATGGCAATTGGTGTTGGAGGTGCTTCAATAATAACCAGAGCTTTAGGTGGTAAAGATAGAAAGCGAGCATTAAAAACATTTGGAAATATGGTAAATGCCACATTTCATTTTGCCATTGTTCTCATCATTTTGGGGTTTTATTTTGACGATGAGATCTTGCATATTTTTGGTGGTAAGGGCGATATACTTCCATATGCAAAAGAATATTTTAGGGTTATACTTATTGGCGTACCGTTTCTCGCCTGGGCTATGATGTCAAATAATGTTATTAGAGCCCAGGGAAGGCCTAAAGTTGCAATGTTAATTATGGTAATTCCAGCAATAATAAATATCATTCTGGATCCAATATTTATAATTTATCTTGACATGGGGTTGGCAGGAGCAGCTTGGGCAACAATCATTTCATATTTTTTAAGTGCCGTTTATGCATTATTTTTTTTCTTAAAGGGTAATAGTGAGATCAAATTTATATTTCGATACTTAAAAATTGAGTTTCGTCTAATTAGAGAAATATTTACTATTGGCAGCATTACCTTGGCAAGGCAAAGTTCCATTAGTGTTCTGATCGTAGTTCTCAATCATTCGCTTTATACTTACGCCGGTGAGATGGGAATATCAATTTATGGTATTGTAAATAGAGTTATGATGTTTGCTTTATTTCCAATTATTGGAATTGTTCAGGGATTCCTACCAATAGCAGGGTACAATTATGGAGCAAATAACATAAAACGAGTGAAAATGAGCATAAATATCTCCATTCGATACGCTATGGTTTTGGCCTCTTGCATACTGGTCGTAATTTATTTTTTCGCTGACAAAGTTGTTAATGCTTTTACGACTGATCAAAGCTTAATCGAGGGTAGTTCATTTGCATTAATATTTGTTTTTATGATGTCTCCATTAATTGCAGTTCAAATGGTAGGTGCTGGATATTTTCAAGCAATAGGAAAAGCATTACCTGCTTTAATGCTTACCATGACCAAACAAGGCTTCTTTCTTATTCCTCTCGTATTGATCATGCCCAAATTTTTTGGATTGAATGGAATCTGGTACTCATTTCCAATCGCTGATGTTCTTTCGGCCAGTGTTACATGGTATTTTTTACAAAAGGAAGTTAGAACTAATTTAGTTGTTCGACCTGAAGGATAGCTATCATTTTTATTATTATTAATTTAATTCTATCCAACAACAGTATAATTATATTACATTATTTAGTATTGTACTAATAAAATATTTAATTTGATTATTCATAGTTACATTTTTACTGGGCTATCAATAGATGACTATAATAACCACCTGAAACATATTAGCAGACATGACATTCAAAAAAAATTTATTCCCCAACCTTAATGAAAAGTATTTTTTCACAAACAACTATTATCACAATTTCATTAAAAAAGCCAATTCTCTTTCGCGCAACACCATTGTAATTAATACCATGAGGGCAGCAATTTTAGGAGCAACATTGTATATGGGATATATGCATACACCCAAAGAAAAGAAAGACTTCTCAAATTTTAGAATTAGTGAATTGATGTTTAAGGCTATAGGTCCAATAATTGAAAGGACCTATTAATCGTTCAAAAAAACCTTAACCTTTCTAATCATATTTATTATCCGAAAATATTAAAAAAGTTTCTTCGTGAGTCGTGGACAATGGGAATATTTGTTGCTCCATAATTAAAACCTTCGTCCCACCACTTTGACATTTGAGCAGGATCAAAAATTAGTAAATTGTTGGTGAGTTCATTGGGAATATAATAGTAATTGATTTTAACTCTGTTGTTTTTTCCTGCGTAATTAGCAATATCAATATTGTCAATGGCGATTTGATTAATCATAAATGAAAAAGAATTAAGAAATAAATCAAGAACATTTTTTGATGAAATAATATTAGAAGATCTTTCCTGGGTTCTGAGGACAATTGCATCAATTTCTGTTGCACCCATTTCGATTGCCTTTCTTATCGGAATAAAAATTCCAAATCCGCCATCTGCATAGTCACAACCATTTTTATTAAATAGACTCATGAATGGAATCAGGTTAGAAGAAGTCCATACCCAATCACAAAAATCAAGATAATGACATTTATCAGAATGTTTATACTCAATTATATTTCTACTTAAATTGGCTACAGTTACCACAACCTTCTTTTCACTTTTGTTCAATTTTGCAAAATCAACCAAGCTAAAACTTCGTTTCACTAATCTTCTTAGATTTTCACTTTCACCAAGAGTTTTTCTTTTTTTTAAAAACATCTTTATAATATTAAGATGATTCATCTTAGTTTTAAAGTCTCCATTTTTATCCTTATAATATTTAAAAGGATTTGAGCTAAAAATATCATCTTGAGTAACCGTTGTAAATATTTTTTTTATCTCTTCTACTTTACCTACTGAAAGCAGCGGCAGCAACAAACTACCGGTAGATGTTCCTAAATATAGATCATACTCATTGCCAAGTTCACGAATAAGATAATCAGCAATTCCACCGGCAAATGCACCTTTACTTCCACCTCCTGATATAACTAATGCTTTCATAGTACTAATAATTAAAAAAATAATGCTATAGTATTATAACAGTATAAGTAGCCAATATTGTTCAATAAACATATTTATAACTATTTTATGGAAGCAATCTTTAGCTCAATATTTTTAACATTTCATTATGATATTCATCGAAATCTATCAAATCATTGTGATGCCCTTCCTGCAATTTTATAATGATATCCTCATTTTTAATATGCTTTCTTAATTTCAAACAAGAACCAAAATAAATCACTTCGTCTAAAGTGCCGTGAAAAATGGATATCGGACTTTTCACATTCGCAATCATCTGATCAATTTTAAATTTATAACGAAGAAAAAATGAAGGGACAAGTGGAAATATGTGCTGAACTAAATCCTCAAGATTGTAATATGGACTTTCGAGAACTAATTGCTTTGGGCAAAACTTTGAAGCCAAATTTGTAGCTATGCCCGTTCCAATTGACCGCCCATATACGATAATATTTTCTTCCTTATATTCTTTCATCAACTGATTATATATAAACGTCGCATCATCATAAAGACTTTTTTCAGAAAGAGACCCTTTGCTTTTCCCAAAACCCCTGTAATCATATATCAGCAGGTCAAAATTATTATTAATGAATATATTTGCTATCTCACCCCATGTTCGCAGGCTTCCAGAATTCCCATGAGAATAGAGCACAATACCTTTAGAATTTTTAGCTTTAAAATGAAGAGCATTTATTTGCACTTTTTTTGATACCTGATAATTAATTTCGTCGAATTCTAATTTGAATTTGAATTTATAATCAGGATTTAAAACCTCTGGAGAAAAGATGAGTTTCTCCTGGAAAAAATAGGATCCTAAAACAATAATAGTCAGCACCAACAATATTATTATTAATATCATCAAGATTTAAGTTTATATGGTTGAGTAATATCCATATTGTGTATTAAATAAAATCAATTGATAAAATATCAAATCAACATTCAAGAAATCTTCTTAAGTAATTGATTTGACCGAGGTGATAATTTAAATGTGAGATTAGATGAATTAAAAAAAATTCATTGGTCATTTCTTCTCCAAATACATTTATAGGATAATTGTCTTTCGACTTGTCTGAATTGATGGTTTCTAAAGAATTTATAATTCCAGATTTTGTTTCCAATATCATTTTCACCAACACCTCCCGATCTATATTTTTATCTTTAAACTCTGATTCACGATCTCTTGTGTACCCTGTATTACCTATAATTGTACCAATAAAATAATTTAGATTACCTATAAGATGCAGACAAAGATTACCGGCTGAGTTAGTTATATTTCCTTTGACTTTCCAAAGATTTTCTTGTCTGTCAAAATTTTGAATTTCAACAATTAGCTTATCAAGATCCCTATTAAATAATTGAGTTAGCGCTTCCATTTTTCAATTTTTTTTATCAAGCCTTAATTAATTTTTTGTCCCCTGCTTTCAATAATAAAGATGAATAATTTTATCATTTCGCTTCAATATTATTTTTATAAAAACTTTAACGAAAGTTTACTTACTTTGCGGCCTGCTAAAAATACTAAAACATGAAAGTAAAATTTATATATTTCTTCGTCTTATCTATAATTATATTCAGTTGCAGTGGAGCTCTCAAAGTTTATACATCTGTTGACAAAGATGCAGATTTTAGTACTTATAAAACATTTGATTTTTATGAATTCAACGAGGATCACCTAAAACTTAAAGAAGTAAACAAACGAAGGTTGACCATGGCGATAGAGCTTGAGTTGGGAATGAAAGGCATAAAAAGGTCAATAAATGAGCCCGATTTAATGGTCAACATATATTCACTCATGAATAGAACAGAAAATACTTCGAGTCAGGGAGGGGTAGGATATTACGGAGCAGCAAGTCCATATGGCACGTCCATTGGTGTCTCTGTTTCTCCGGGAAGTCACAGCCAATACTATACCAAGGGGACTGTGACGATAGATCTTGTTGACAGAAAGCAAAACAAGCTTGTGTTGGAGGGAGTAGCCAAAGTTGATGCTGGAGAAGGTGAAGATGCTGATAGGATGATTAACTATACCGTAAAGAAAGTTTTTAAAGATATCCCTTAAAACTTTTCACTTGCGAATGATTACACCCAAATAGTGTTAAGTCTTTTTTTAAATATGGCGTCAAATCTGCTGATACTCCAAATCAAAAAACTACTTTTTTATCTCCACAAACTGCTCAATTACTCTAGTGATTTCTGTCTTTCTGCCAGATTGAAATATTGAAAGCTTAAAGCTATCATGGGTATTGAATAAGTTACAAAGCTTCCCAATATCATTAATATAGCTGATAATGAAAGACCTGTGCGAAACCACGACGAAGAGATGTCAACAGAAAACGTCACTTCTTCCATACTTGAAAATGCTGATATAAAGTAAAATATATAAAATGGCATAATAAAAATCATTGAAACGGCATACATCAAAACTGATGCCACAAACAGCAAACTGAATGTACTCCACCATTTACCTTTAATGAGCTTGAAACTTCTGCTAATTGAATCATAAGTGCTCAGATCTTCAAAAAACAAAACAGGGATAGAAATTGAGAGTACAATCATCAGATAAATGCCTGGGATCACAAATGCAATTAAACCCAAGGAGATCATAAATGTGGCCACCAATCCAAGAAGCAATAATTTCATTAAATCTGGCCATGACGCATTTAATACTTCAGTAACAGTAATTTCTTCTGGATACTTAATATTATAGATTTTCATAAAATTGAAAATAATAGAAAAGTTGACCACAGTACTAAATGTAGATAGAGCAATAAATCCTAAATAAGATGGGCTTGCGATAAACGAAAATGGATTTTGAATTTCTGTTGGATCTTGAGCGGCAATATTTCCCAAAGCAAAATCGACATATTTCATAAATAATATCCCATTCAAAATCGCCATTGGACCCAGGATATAAATGATTGATTTCCCAAGGCTTTTATAATTCTGGCGAATGAATTCTAAAGTGGCATTAAGCTTTTGACTAAAGTTTCTGATTTTAAGATATGTTATTTTTTTTGTGTTGGTCATCAAATTGCAACTTATTGGGTATAAAAATGAAATATATGAATATAAATATTGCTGGTGGCAATGCAATAGCAATATTAATAATATCCGGCCTTCCTACCATGATATCTATAAAATCAATTAGTCAAAAAAATGACTCTAATAATAATTTGGATAACCCTAATATTTATATTATTCGTTTAATCCCATATATTCGCCAAACAAATATTTCCTTTGAGAAATACTAAATGAATTATTAAAAAAATCATGATCTTTGACAAGGGATTAAATATGTTTGAACTGAGATTTATTGGATTTTCAATGCGTCAGTATAATTTATTGGTATCATTGATTTCTGTCCTATTTTTTCTTACCGAATGTCAGTTTAGAGATCTTTCAAAGCTGCAAAACAACCAGCCCAATCTTGTTCAATTTGTAAATCCCCGAATAGGCACGCAATCAAACTTCGAATTATCAAATGGAAATACCTACCCTGCAGTTGCTCACCCATGGGGAATGAATTTCTGGACACCACAAACTGAGCCACAGGAAAGTAGGTGGATATATGATTATGACACCAAATCTATCAATGGTTTTAGATGTACGCACCAGCCCAGTCCATGGATAGGTGACTATGGTGCTTTTTCATTGATGCCGGAAGTCGGGGAATTAATTATTGATGATAAGAGAAGATCTCTTAAATATTATATTACAAATGAAATATCGCTCCCGAATTATTATCAGGTAGATTTTCATGAAAAGAAGATCACTGCGGAGATGACAGCAACCAATCGTGGAGCTATGATGCGTTTCACTTTTCCAGAATCACAATCATCGTGGATTCTTTTCGATGCATTTCCTGGAGGTTCATATATAAAAGTGATACCCAAGCAACAGCGAATTATAGGATGGTGCAAAAATACCAGCGGTGGCACGCCCAAAGATTTTGCCACTTATTTTGTTGCTGATTTTGACAAACCTTTCGACAGCTTCACACTATGGAACAACGATTCTATAAAAACTCTTCAGAGAGAAATTGAAGGAGATCATACTGGAATTGCTTTGCGTTTTAACACCTCAAGAAATGAACAGATAAATGTGAAAATTGCCACTTCATTTATCAGTTTACCCCAATCAGTTACCAACCTCGAGCGAGAAGTAAAAAAATTCACATTCGACCAGTTAAAAATCAAATTGAATCAAACATGGAATACTGAGTTAAATAAAATCGTGATAGAAGGTGCTAATGCTGAACAGAGAGAGATGTTTTACACATCGCTATATCGAATGCTGTTGTTTCCCAGGACATTTTATGAGATAAGTGAGGATGGGAAAATGATGCATTATAGTCCTTTCAATGGCAATGTAAGGCCCGGGTACCTATTTACAGATGTTGGATATTGGGATGTATTCAGGGCTTTATTCCCATTTTATACCATAATGTATCCCGAAAGAAATGCCAATATTATGAAGGGTTTGCTAAATGCATATAAAGAAGGCGGCTGGTTGCCCATATGGCCCAGCCCGGGTTATCGAAACGTGATGATTGGCAGCCATAGTGCTTCATTATTTGCCGATGCTTACCTAAAAGGCATAGATGATTTTGATGTAGAACTGGCATATCAGGCAATGAAAAAAGATGCTTTTGTTACTGCCCCTTCGTGGGCACCTGGAAGGGATGGCATCAAAGAATATAACAATAATGGTTATGTGCCCTACCCCGAATTTAAAGAAGCTACGAGCAAAACTTTGGAATATGCTTATGATGATTTTTGTATTCTACAAATGGCTAAAAAATTAGACCATAAAGATGATATTTTTCAATTTCAAAACAGGCCCTTCAATTATAGAAATGTTTTTGATTCAAGTACAAATTTTATGCGTGGAAAAAACAGCGAAGGAATCTGGCTTACGCCCTTTGATCCTATTGAATGGGGTGGGCCATATACCGAAGGAAATGCATGGCATTATACTTGGTCAGTATTTCATGATATTCAAGGACTTAGTGATCTGATGGGAGGCGATAAGAATTTTCTAGAAAAACTAGACAAAATATTTACAACCCCTTCGGAGTTTAAAGTGGGTACATATGGCAAGGTAATTCATGAAATGACCGAGATGATTCTCGCGAATAAAGGCCAGTATGCCCATGGAAATCAGCCAATTCAACATATGCCATATCTCTATAATTATACAAGTAAACCCTGGAAAACCCAGAAATTGGTGAGGGAAATAATGGATGATCTTTACAAACCTACTCCCGATGGCTACTGTGGAGATGAAGACAATGGTCAAATGTCTGCCTGGTATGTAATGAGTGCATTGGGTTTTTATCCGGTTACTCCCGGCCATCCGACTTATGTTTTGGGATCTCCCCTATTCAAAAAAGCAACACTTTCTCTCAGCAATGGAAATACATTTGTAATAGAGGCGCCTGAAAATAATAGTCAGAATATCTATGTAGAAAAAGTAGAACTAAATGGTGACAGGTATCGAAACAACTGGATTTCGCATGAAGATATCATGAAAGGCGGAAAGATTCAGTTTTATATGGACAATAAACCCGAACGAAAAAGAGGTGTCGACAAAGTCAATCATCCATATTCTTTATCAAACAAAAAATCTGATTAAATTTATATGTACTCAATTTGAATATCATATTAATTTCAATTGAATTCAACATTATAAAACCAATTCTTATCTAGTAATAAATTAGACTGACAGCTATTTCAAATATTTAAATACAATTTTAAGTTCATGAAGCACATATCCGCTATTGTCACATTAATTATTCTTTTTTCAAGTAATTTAATTTTTGCTCAAAAAAACGCTATTCCTGATATTCATTCAAATATAAAGTCAGATGATCAAGGAATATATTTTGATTTAAAAGGTAAAAAATTCTATGCCCTACCAGATAACGTAGGATACAAACCAGAACAGTTTACCAAATTTATAAAAGGAACAGAAAAAGGACTTCTTTTTGATTTTAAGAAAAAAGATTTGACGGGCACTTTGTATTACGGTTTCATTCCTGTCAACGATTCAAAATATCCTCAACCTGTTTTTTATGCACGTGTCGCAACTATAAGTGAAGGTACTGCAGAGGTAAACCTAAAGGACATGCAAGGTCGGTTTGATATGATTAACTGGACTAAAACAGGGTTTGGCATTCTCGGGTATCGGGTTGTAGATCACAAAGGGAATATGTTGTATGATGGAAAAATTAATTTTAATGCTAAAGACTTTCTTGCTACGGATGGGAAATATCATGAAGTAGCATATGGCAGAAAAGTATATGCAGAGGTGAAACCATTTGTTGTTGATTTTTCTATCATTGAAGGTCCACTTATTTCAAAACTCAAACATGATGGAGCTGTAATTTTTTTGAAAACAAATACAAAAGGAAAGGTATTCATAAAGATAAATGGCAAACGATTTTCTGCAAAAAGCGGGACTAATCATGAAATTGAATTATCAGGATTGGAATCGGACAAAGATTTTGAGTATGAGTTAAAATATGGAAATTTTACTGAGAAATACTCTTTGAGGACTGCACCAGTTCCAGGCTCGAGGACATCATTTTCCTTTTCATACGCAAGTGATTCGAGATCCGGAAATGGAGGTGGTGAAAGAAATCTATATGGAACCAATGCATATATTATTAAAAAAATTATGGCCCTAAACCTGCAACAAAAAGTTAGATTTATGCAATTTACAGGTGATTTAGTAACCGGATACAGCATCAACCCAAATGAGATGAAATTGGAATATTCTAATTGGAAAAGAGCAATCGAACCATTCGCAAGGTATATTCCGGTAATTGCGACAATGGGAAATCATGAAGCTGTGATCAAGACATTCTACGATCCACAAAGTAAAAACTCATATCAGGTTGATAATTTTCCATACGATAAGGTTTCTGCGGAAGCTACTTTTCAACGTGAATTTGTCAATCCGGAAAATGGGCCTGAAAGTGAAGATGGTTCCTCATATGACCCAAATGAAAAAAAGATAGATTTCCCATCTTACAAGGAAAGTGTATTTTATTATACTTATGACAACATGGCAATGGTAGTATTAAACTCAAATTATTGGTATGCTCCTTCAACAAAAGCCGTCACATTTACCAGTGGAAATATCCATGGATATATCATGGATAATCAATTAAAATGGTTTGAAAACACCATAAAAACATTGGAAAGCAATAGTAACATTGATCATATATTTGTCACTGTCCATACACCGTTTTTTCCAAATGGCGGTCATGTCAAAGACGATATGTGGTATGATGGAGAAAATGCTTATCGTCCTTCAATTGCAGGCAAAAGAGTGGCAAAAGGAATTATAGAAAGAAGAGACGAATTGTTGGATATTATTGTTAATAAAAGCAAAAAAACCAGAGCGATATTAACTGGTGATGAACACAACTATGCGAGAACCAAGATCGGTCCCGAAACCAGTATATATCCCAAAAAATATTTCGCTTCAAAAATTGAACTATCTCGCAACATCTGGCAAATTAATAATGGCGCTGCCGGTGCACCATATTATGCTCAGGAAAAAACTCCATGGAGCGATTCAGTACAAGGATTTACAACACAAAATGCCCTCGTTATTTTTTATGTGAATGGATCTTCTTTAAAAATGAAAGTTCTAAATCCTGATACACTCGAAGAAGTGGATGAGATGGATTTTGAACAATAATTAATTTTTCACATAGCATAATTAAAAAAAATCGATATTTATTGAAAATAAATAAGATTTTGAAAGCATGTTATGTTATTTATTATTTTATTTAGGTAAAGTTTGTCTTTCTAATTTAATTCCTTTCTAAATGAATAAAAATATAAAACGCCGGGATTTCGTAAAATTGTCTGCATTGACAGCAGGTGGTATAGCATTACCAAATTATAGCAAAGCAAACACTTCACCAACAGAAGAAAAAATTATAAAAATTGGTTTTGTAGGCGTCGGAGACCGTGGCTCTTATCATCTTGATGCTGCTCTGGGAATTGAAGGAGTTCTCATTCCTGCTTTATGTGACATAAAAGATGAACACCTATATCGCGCCAAAAGATGGGTGGAAGATTCTGGTCAGCCAACACCAAATCTATACGGGAAAACAGATACAGATTTTGTTAGGATGTGTGAAAATGAAGAACTTGATGTAGTTGTCTGTGCTACATCATGGAAATGGCATGCCCAGGTTTGCCTTGCTGCAATGAAAAATGGCAAACATGCAGTTAGCGAGGTACCCATTATTCTCACATTGGATGAAGCCTGGGAAGTTGTAGAGACTTCAGAAAAAACAGGTAAATGGGCAACCTTAGCTCTGGAGCAAGCACTTCTTGAGTCAGGTTATGCAATGGCACTATTGAACATGATTCAACAGAATGTGCTGGGTGATGTTCTTCATTGTGTTGGTGGATACGTTCATGATCTGAGAATGGTAAAATTCAATCCTGAAGAGGAGCCCTGGCGTTTGCAGCATTCCATCGACCGCAATGGCAACTTATACCCAGATCACCCAATGAATAAAATTATGGCCATGATGAATATTAATCATGGCGACAGGTTAGATTATATCGTATCAATGAGCTCAGGGGCATCTATGCTCAATGATTATGCGAAAAACTATTATGGCGATCAACATCCCTATGCAAAACATCCAATGGCTCAAGGTGATGTAAATGTTTCATTGATTCGTACAGTCAATGATAGAATGATTACTTTAAATTTCGATACCAACACTCCTCACCCCAGGGGTATTTACAAAGTCCAGGGTACTAAAGGAGCCTATTTGGGAGGAAGCGGGATAGGTAATAACATCTATGTGGATGGAAGAAGTCCTGAATCACATCAATGGGAAAATGCAGATAGTTGGATTGAAAAATATCAGCACCCTCTTGTGAAGAACTACAATCCACCACCTCGAAAAAAAGCTATAAGGGGGCATGGCAGCCAAGGCATGCTAACTCCACTAACCTGGCATATGTTGGTTCAAGCTTTACGGGCCGGGAAAACACCGTACTTCGATGTTTATGATTCTGTCACCAGTAGTGTTGTATCACCATTATCTGAAAAATCTGTTGCCAAAAAAGGGCAACCCGTTCAATTTCCTGATTTCACTAAAGGCAAATGGGAAAAACAATCTCCCATTGATTTCTAATAATAAATATTTATTGATCTATATTAAAAAAACCAATTACCATGTCGAGCAGTACTTCTAATTTGTTAGGTGACAGGCTATACTCTCTTGATTTTTTTCGAGGTTTTACCATGTTTTTATTGGTAGCTGAATTCACTAGTTTATTTTCAATTATGGTCTCTCCTGAATTGGAAGGAAGTATTATTCACACAATCGGTGAACAGTTATTCCACCACCACCCTTGGCATGGATTGCGATTCTGGGATTTAATACAGCCGTTTTTTATGTTTATTGTAGGTGTAGCCATTCCATATTCTTATGCCAATAGAATAAAAAAAGGCCAAACGCATAATCAAATATTCAGACACACGATCAAACGGTCTCTCATGCTGTTGCTCATTGGTTGGGCATTGTATTACAACTCTTCAGATAGTCCCTTTCATTTTCAAAATGTAATTGCTCAACTATCTGTTACTTATCTATTAGCTTTTTTAGTTATGAATAAGTCTGTCAGAACCCAAATAATATTTTCATTATCACTTCTCGTAATTACAGATCTATTATATAGATTTTTTCCAGTGGAAGGATTCAATCATCCCTTTGTACCCAGTGAAAATTTTGGAACCTGGCTCGACATACAATATGGTGGCGAAAGCGGTGGTCATTGGGCATCTTTCAATGCAATACCTACAACTGCTCACACTATTTGGGGAGTGTTGGCAGGTCAATTACTGATGAGTAGTAAAAAGGCATCTCAAAAACTTAAAATATTAATTATCGCCGGAGTGATTGGAGTTGTTGCAGGGTATGCTCTCGACCCTTTTGTTCCAATTATCAAAAGAATCTGCACCTCTTCATTTGTATTGGCCAGTGGCGGGTGGACATTACTGGCACTTGCATTTTCGTATTGGCTTATTGATATCAAAAAGCAAAAGAATTGGTCATTATTTTTTGCCATTGTAGGTTTGAATCCACTATTTATTTACCTATTTGGTCATATCGGTGGAGCAGGGTTAATAGAAAAAGCAATTAAGCCATTTACCTTTACTTTATTTGGATGGGCAGGCGAATTGACAGCAAATCTATTTACAAGTCTTCTTGTTCTGTACTTGATGTGGTATATCTGCTATTGGCTTTATAAGAGAAAAATATTTATTAGAATTTAACTTGCCGGGATTAGAAATCCCAAAAGAAGGATATCTGTGAATGAGGGGTTTTCAGACATTATTTATCGTCAAGCCAAATTCTAATCTGTTTTTCTATTTGCTGATAATTTTTTTTATTGGGAATATGTTTTGTGTTTTCTAAAATTATATATCCCTTAAAATTTCTAAAAATATGTTTGCATTTTATAATCGCCTTTTCTGCTGGAAAAAATATGTCATTGTCAACAAAAATTCCATAAACAGGGGCTGATAAATTCGCTACATCTTTCTTTTGCAAAAGTGGAGGACTCCTAAAATCCATCACTGTACCCAGTAGCATGCTTTTTTGAAAAGCTAATGCATATTCATCAGAATCACTGTAAAATGATTTCATAAACTGAAGTAAGTGCTTTTCACTTTTAGAAAATAGATATTTAAAAAGAGGAAAAATTAATTGCTTCATCGATTTGATAAAAGAACCATTAACTATTCCTCCGGGAACAACAAAAATTCCTTTTTCAACTTTCTCAGGATTAAAGGACATGACCTTTTGAACCAGAAAGGCACCATAAGAAATTCCTATAATTGGTGCTTTTTCTATTTTCAATTTATCTAAAGTTTCAGAAAGCCATTTTCCATAAGAATCATCTTTAATATTTAATCTATTTTCAGCACTTTTCGTTGTTTGCCCAATAGTATCAATGGCAAAAATTTGGTAATTATCTCTTAGATTTTTTATCGCCTCCAATGCAACTGGTGCTCCGGCATTAATTCCATGTAATAATACTAAAGGTTCTTTGGCTTGATCTCCTGTTACTATTATGTGCGTTTTGCCAAAACTGGTTTCGATGTAAATATCCTCATATTCAATTTGAATAGAGTTCAATTTTTCATCATAAAGCTTTAATAATATTTCTTTTGCCTCTTGCGATTTATAAATACTTTTTAGACTCATAAATTTTTACTCCTGGATTTCAATAAGATAATCATTTTTAAGAAATGTCAGGGGACTTTAGCACAAGAATAAATTACCTGTTTCAGCTTCAACTTACTATTTCAAAAAAATAGCCATTTGAGTCAGATTATTAGAAAATTAATAATGCTAACCCTAGTAATTTAACAATAATTTCCCGCTTTGTGGGCAAATGAAATTTGCCCACTCCCGTAGGAAATTCAGCTTTGTACTAATGCATATCAATTCTTCGCCTTTTTTTAGAGGGTTAAACCAGTATTATCTTACTTAATCTCCCATTCATCAGTTCTGAAGGATGAAGCCGGTAAGCCTTCAGTATTAAATAGCTCACCGATCACAAAGTTTTCAAAAGCGTATCTTACAGCCACCGGTGCTGATACTCTTGGAGTAAATAACGTTATTCCTTCTCGTGTAATAAATGCCTTGGCTGGATAAAAACGTTTGTTTTCTCCAGAAATCATAAAGTTATCCAGCTCCTTCCCAAAGGTAGTCAATCCATTTTGAGCATGGTCAAAGGTGAGTTTTACTACACTTCCCTCTACTTTCATTTCTTTTAAAATAGGACCGGAATATTCAAACCCCTTTTTGCCGTATGATTTTGCTAGTGCAAGATAAGCAAGACGCTCACCTGCAGCTTTCTTGTCTGCAGGGTGGATATTACTTTTTTCGCCTACATCCATAATAGAAGCCATTCCAATATTAGGAATTGATGTTGATGCTTTCAACTGTGCCTCACGAAGAAATGCCGAATTCAATCCACCACTTCCATAATCAAACGGCGCAATTTGAACATAATAAAATGGGAAATCTCCAACTCCCCATTCTGCTCGCCAATTTTCAATTAGCCCAGGCATCAGTTTTTCATATTCACTGGGTTCATTCCTATTGGACTCACCCTGATACCACAATCCTCCTCGAATCCCATATCCAACCATTGGCTGAATCATTGCATTAAATAACACAGTTGGGGTTTGCGGTGATAAATCACCTTCTTGATCTTTATTGGGCAGATTAACCCAATCAAAATTTTTGAAGCCATTTTCACTTATCCATGGTTCTATCCTGGTTCCTCCCCAACTTGAACAAATCAAACCCACAGGAACGCCCAATGATTTTTGAATCATCTTCCCGAAAAAATAAGCTGTAGCGCTAAAATTGGCAACGTTTTCAGGAACACAAGGCAACCACTCGCCAGAAAAATCATCGAGAGGTACAAGACTTTTTTCCAGCTTCACAGTATAAATCTTGATATATTCATTAGCGGATGTAGAAATCGCTTGGTTAGATTCCAAAATGGGCTGATTACGATAACCACTCATGGTCATATACATATTAGATTGCCCGGAACAAACCCAAACTTCTCCAATAAATACATTTTTCAATTTAAGCGTCTTACCTTCAGTAATACTTACATTATATGGGCCACCTGCTACAGGAGTTTGCACCTTTAGCTTCCAATTTCCATTACCATCAGATTTAGTAGAATAGTTCTTTTTATTCCAAGAAGTTGTCACACTTACTTTTTTATTTGGCGATGCTTTTCCCCAAATTGCTGCATTGGTCTGTTGTTGTAATACCATATGATCGCCAAAAATTGCAGGTAATTTTACTTCAGCTTTTGCTGCTGTCAAAAATGCAATTAGAATAAACGTTAATAGCGCATTAAATTTTAGATACTTTTTCAAAATTTTAAGTTTAGAAATGAATAATTCACAATTAAATCATGGTAAACTTAATAAAAAACTCAGAAACAATTTACTGTCCCAGAACTCAAACCGTCTTATTTTATGAATTAGTTAACTTCGGTCGTTTGTATGTTCGATTTATGAAAAAATTTTACTTTATAAATTTTTAGTAGCAACTTATTGTAAACACTTTTGTGCGAATGAAAATATCCTTCAAATTCTAGCATTCATGGATAATTAAGTGTGAGATTGATAATGTATTTTCAAATATAAAAGACTATGGAGATTATCTTGTTCAAATGTAAACATCGATATTTTTAGATTTTCTAACCAGATGTTCAATTATGACCAATAATAAAAGCAAAAAAGTATTCATCCTGCTTATTTTCATTACCATTATAATTGGCGCTACGGTCATTTACTTTTCACCGGTAAAACAATTATTGACATTCCTTCCTCAGATAACCATGGAGCGGGTAGGAACTTTTTCAAATCTACAACCAATGGCTCAAAGAGGTGCTGAATATGTTGGATCATCAAAATGCGCAGAATGTCATCAGGAGATATACGACATACAGTCTGCTTCCATGCATACAAAAATGATTCAGGATGTAAAGAAAGATCCGTCTGTAATTATTGGAAATTTTGCTACTCTTCCGGATGATGCTGATTTTGAATTAAAAAATATTGTTTTCACAATAGGGAGTAAATTCAAACAACGATACATGATGAGAAAAGACAGGGGTGGTAAAGAAAATTACCGTATCGGAAATTACCAATGGAATGCAGAAAATTCCAGTTGGCAATCTTATAGTGTATTTAAAGATTGGTATCATGATGCTTGGCCAGAAGACAATAACCAGATACCCACTTCTCATACTTGTGATGGCTGTCATTTTACAGGTTTTATTAGTACTCAAACCAGAGTTGAACCAGGTATACATTGTGAAAATTGTCATGGGCCAGGTAGCAAACATGTAAAAAATGATGTGAAGGAAAATATTTACATGGCGACACGCCATGATCCGATCCGCTCTATGGAAGTATGTCTGCAATGCCACATGAGAAATGTAGATAAACGTCTGGATTCCTTAACAATTAAAGATTTGTACAATAAAATAAAAGACTATGCTGATGGATTCGAACCAGGAATGTCATTGACGAAATACAAAAAAGCCATGCCATATCAACCTGGAATAAATGATTCAAAATTCTATGGTAATGGAGTTGGAGTTAAAAATCGCATGCAGGGCAATGAGTATGTGCAATCAACTATGTACAAACACGGAATCACATGCATGAATTGCCATGACCCACATAGTATTGATAATACAACACAAAACTCCAGAGGTGATGAATTTTGTATGTCTTGCCATAAAATGGGCTCACCACTGGGACCTCATCAATCTTCGTTGGCTGCCCACACAAAGCATAAATTAAATTCCAAAGGGTCTTCCTGTATCGAATGTCATATGCCTAAGACGGGCAAGCATACGGGGAAATCACCAACTACAGTAAGAACCCATGTGTTCCGTTTCATTTATCCAAAAGAAAGCATGGAGTACGGTGTAAATAATGCTTGTAACAATTGTCATCAAGATAAAAGCCTGGCCTGGAGTGATACTAAATTAACAGAATGGGGCATGACAACCTGGGAGCGACATTAAAAAATAACAATTTGATTATTTAACTACAAAACATGAAACAGGCCATGCCTGAGATAATAATTGAGACTCACAAAAGGATGATTGTAAACTACTAAATGGCATTGTTTCTACAACCTATAAACATATGAAGAAAGTCCACAACAATTTATCAATACTTTCAATTTTAAGTATCGTCGTATTTTTATTTTCCATTAGCCCACTCAAAGCTCAAACACCGGAAATTAACATCCTGAAAGTAAATCGCATCTTCGATAATGGTGAACACAATGCTTTTACAGATATGCACTGTTTTAATGGATATATCTATTTAGCATTTAGAAGTTGTCCGGACGGCCATGGCGTAAGCCCAAATTCCTCTATTATTGTTTTGCGTAGCAAAGACGGAAAAGAATGGAAAGAAGTAAACAGATTCAGTGTAAAATATCGAGATACACGAGACCCACATTTCCTTTTATTTAAAGATAAGCTATTTATCTATACCGGCACTTGGTTTTATGGTGATATAGAAGTTGAAAAAAAGAAATTTAAAATTAATGAGCATTTAGGCTATGCAGTTTGGACAGAAAATGGAAATGATTGGCGTAAACCTGAAATGCTGGAAGGAACCTATGGACACTATATTTGGCGAGCAGCAAGCTACAATGGAAAAGCATATTTATGTGGCAGAAGAAACTTTGAATTCTCTGATGTTTACCCCAACAGAACGGATGATAAGTATATTGAATCTGCAATGTTAGAAAGTGACGATGGATTAATTTGGAAGAAAAAAACGCTCTTTCAGGAAAAAAATGGCGATGAAACTGCATTCATTTTTGAACCAACCGGAACAGTATTAGCCGTTGCCAGACGAAGTGGCAATAATGCTGAATTAT
The DNA here is from genome assembly GCA_964423255.1 of uncultured Roseivirgaceae bacterium. GTDB lineage: Bacteria > Bacteroidota > Bacteroidia > Cytophagales > Cyclobacteriaceae > JAAUQL01. The sequence goes on from CAYREN010000010.1 coordinate 20,165, forward strand.
GCACTTCAGAATTTCCATGGAATAAATGGGATAGAACTGACCTTGGTGAATATATTGGTGGTCCTTTATTGGTAAAGTGGGGAAAGAGATATCTCGTAGGTGGACGAAAAAGAACTGATAATGGATATAAGACAGCACTATCATGGTTGATAGATAAAAAGCTATATCCAATTGTAAAATTCCCCAGTGGTGGGGATAATTCTTATCCGAGTTTTATTGAGATAAATGAAAATCATGCCTTGATCTCATATTACTCATCACATGAAAATTACGAAAATGGAAAACCGATGACTGCTATTTATCTGGCAGAAATAATAATCGAAAAGGGAAAAGAATAATCCTAATCTACAACTATCGAATTTTAGGCAAAGTAAAAATCAATAGTATCTACTAACTCCTATTCTGCTTCTATCTTAATCCCTTCATGGGCCAATTCAAGAGATTCAATTGCAACCTCACTGGCCTGGGCATTAAGCAAAGGACTTTCCAATTTTACAGGCCACGAATTGATCACTTTCCATGTAACCACCGGATTATGTTCCTCATCCAATAATGTAATAGTAATATCTCTTCTTTCAACCTGATTAAATTTTATAGTTTTGATCCAATCGTAAAATTCATTATCGCCCTTGACGATTCCTCTCTTTAACACAATATTACCATATTTCTTTATGCCTGGTATTTTAGTAACAATATTTTCTTTTGATGCGCCATCTCGATACTCAACAATATCGTGCTCAATAGAAAGCCCGGATACTTCCGAAAATGATGTTCGGGTGCCTCCCCAATTAACAATAAAATGACTTGTAAGAAGTGGATAGTTATTCATAATGCAGTTGATTATCTTTTTGAAAAATTTAATTATTTTCATACTAAGCAGTTATCTCGAATCTCATAGGATAGCTGAAACCGACAAATCAAACCTTCCCAATTTTCCAATGAATTCAGTATTAATAAAAATAGACAATTCAATATTACCAGCCAAGAATATGCCAATTGACATTTTGTGAAGTGGCCAGTAAAGTGTGTCATTTTTACAACTGGTTTTTTAAACTAAAATTTCTCAACAGGATTCGAAATGAAGATTTGTATATCTGTTAAAAATGCGTTTCTAATTTTTCTATAAATAGTATTTCGTTGTAGTAAAAATAAGTTATGCTTCTTCATAAGGATAAGTTTGATGGGTGATACTATTATTTAAAATATTGCAATAATATGCTACTAAAAATAGTCAGGCTAATATTTTAAGTAGAAGGCAATTCAATCTTATTTTGAAGAGGCCGTGCATACATCTGTAAAAAGATTGATTTTAACTCATCTTTATTGCCAGAGATTTCGGCAATTTTATTTTCCATATCTAATACAAATTTTTCTCTTTCATTTTGGCTATATTCCAAATTTCCATCTCTACCTCCAAAAAGAATATCGTATGCAATAAAATTGTTTTTTTGCATTTTATAATTTCCAATAACATGTTTATCGATTATCGAACCCAGTCTTTTCATAAATTCATTTTTGCGTAGATCATCCGGCAAAGCATTAATTTCATCTTTAATGGGGGTTCCAAAATGGTAATGAATATTCCCTTTGTATCCAAAAATTCCTTTTTTCATGGATGTTATGTCTTCATTTTTTTCTTTGGTATATCCTCCCAAAAATTTCATCACATACAAATACTTTACCTTTTCCACGTCACAAGGATCATACTCGTATGAAATTGATACTGGAATTATATTTAAGTCAGAAAAAAATGCCTTGAGTGAACCTGTTGCTGACATGCCAAGCATAGTGAGCAACCCTGGTTGAGTGCGATCATTTCCATCTTTTGCTCTACCTTCCCGTTGAGCAATCCACAAAGAAGATTTCCTGACGGTAATTGTATCAAAAATATATTTAGACAAAAGCTGTGAAAAATTCATCAATTCACGCACCGACAAGTTTCGCTTCACAATAAAACATTTATTGAGCCTAACCAGATCTTTTATCCATGGTGTATCGAGAAGATTATCTCCAATAGCTACTTCAACGGTGTCATGACCTTCGGAGACAAAAACTCCATTTAATAATACAGCATCCAATACAATATCCCGATGATTTGATATAAATAGTTTTGGATTTGTATTGTTGATATTTTCTAAACCAGATTTTGTTAATCCTGAAGAGGTATCTAATAATATTTTATCAATGATTTTTACAATAAATTTTTCTTGAAAATCTTTGATATTATCAATACCAATCAAAACTTTTTTCAGACTTTCAACAGGTTCATTGGGAAATATTGTAGATATTATTTTATCCGCCAATTGAGAATTTACAATTTCATTTACAACCTGCTCAACTTCATAATCACGATACGGTCGAATATCACTATAAATCGTATTGTCAGTCATTAAATTTCAATTATATTATTTACAAAAACAATAACAATATGATGAGGTTATTTGATACCATTCCTTAAAATCAAATTCATACATTTCTTAAGACCAAAAATACTAATTCCCATGAGATTTTTATCTCGATTTTTCAATTCAAGAAATTGAATCAGGTTAAGTTGTCGCAAATTTATTTTTGATTTAGTATTGCAAATCAAAATGACTACCTTTTCCTTTATAAATTACTACATATCCTATCATTGTCAATGGAATTAGAAATTTTGTATCACGATAATTACCTTGTGGCTATCAACAAACCCCATGGGCTTTTGGTACATCGAACAAGAATTGCTGCTGATGCCGACGAATTTGCCCTACAAATGCTTCGGGATCAGATAGAAATGAAAGTGTTTCCTCTGCATAGAATCGACAGAAAAACGGGAGGAATTCTTCTTTTTGGATTGAATAAAGAAATTGACAAATCTATGCAAACTGCCTTTGCAGAAAGGAAAGTCAATAAAAAATACCTGGCCATCGTTAGGGGATTTACCGAAGATCACGGGACAATTGATTATCCTTTGAAAAAAGAAAATGGCAATGAACAGCAAGCAATAACACATTATGCTACCCTCGATAGAGTAGAATTGAACATTCCACTTGGAGTGCATCAAACATCCAGATATTCACTTCTTAAAATAAATCCGATTACTGGAAGATTTCATCAGATAAGAAAACACCTGACGCACATCAATCACCCAATTATTTGTGATAAACCACATGGCTGCAACAAACAAAATAAGATGTTCCAAGAAAAATTTGATCTGACTACTATGATGCTTCACGCAAGCGAACTTTCCTTTAAGCATCCAGCAACCAATAAAAACATTACCTTAAAAGCTGAACCCCAAAGTGAATTTAGAAGGATGATTAATAATCTTGGATTCCAACTGAATTTGTAATAATAGTTTATGGTATATTAAGTGCAACCTTTAACATATATTTATAAAAAAGACAATCAGATATGAATATTAAAACTCAATTTAAGTCAGTATTGCTTTTGATGTTGGTGTTTTTGCTAACATCACCATTGGCATATGGCCAGCAAGAATCAATAAAGGAGGAATGGAAAAATCTATTTAATGGTAAAAATATCGATAATTGGATTTCTAAAATTCACCATCATGATGTGGGAATAAATTATGGAAAGACTTTTAGGGTTGAACAACAAATGATCAAAGTTCGCTACAACGAATATGAAGGTGATTTCAATGATCAATTTGGGCACTTATATTATAAACAGCCATATTCTTACTACCGATTGAAGGTAAGCTATCGATTTGTTGGAGAATTGCACCCTGGTGCTCCTGGATATACGATTATGAATAGCGGATTGATGTTTCATTCCCAGGATCCGAATACCATTTTGAAGGAACAAAACTGGCCGATTTCTGTTGAAATGCAATTTCTTGGCGCCATTGGAGATGGTAGACCCAGGCCTACCGGCAATATGTGCTCACCCGGAACTGAAGTTGTATATAATGGCAGGATAGAACCGAAGCACTGCATTAACTCTTCATCAAAGACATATGAAGGTGACCAATGGGTAGATGCTGAATTAATTGTGCTTGGAGATTCGCTTGTTATCCATGTGATTAATGGTGATACAGTTTTGCAGTATACTCAACCACAAATTGGCGGTGGTGTAGTGCAAGGATTTGATGATGCAATCAAACAGGATGGCAAGTTGCTTACAGAAGGATTTATCGCTCTGCAAAGTGAAGGACAGCCTATAGATTTTAAAGATATTTGGATATTAAATCTGGAAGGATGCATGGACCCCAAGGCAAATAATTTTAAGGATTATTATATCAAATCAAAGCCTGGAAGTTGTAGTTATTAATTGCTTATAAAACCCAGCAATTCCCAGATTGATATTATTTCCCTTCCTTCAAATATGCCGTCAATCTTCCTTTTACCCAGTTGGGTGAAATCCCTGTGATACATGGCCTGGTTGTACAAGATGTTTTACGATGATTTGCTGCACTCACGCATGGTGAACATGGCAAACCTAAATAAAAAGGTTCTGCATTTCCCAATGGTAAATACAATGCTGGAGTTTCCGGACCAAACAGCACAAATACTTTAAGAGGTGTGACTGCTGCAAAATGCGCAGGCCCAGAATCATTGGTGAGCATTAATTCACTAATGCTATATAAGGGCACAAGCTCTTCAAATATAAAAATCCCCGCAGAGTTTACAAATCGATTATCATTAACTATATCTACAACTTTTTGTACATACTCTCGCTCTTTAGGTGCTCCTGTTCCAATCAATAGTACATCGTCAAACTCAGTTAATAAATGCTTCGCAACCTCGGCAAAATTCTCCTGGAGCCACCTCCTTTGAGGAAGCAAATCTGAAGCATTGACATTTAACAATATGAGCTTTTCCCCTTTCCAATTTGGATTAAGATCTTTAATTTTTCCTCTGACAACCTCTACCTCTATTTGATTGATATCTGCTTGTGCCAGTGTCAATTCTACCGGCATCACGGCAGTGGTAGCATAGGGATTATCATGTTTGCCCAAAGTGGTATTTACCAGAGACATGAAATTTACTGACACATGCACATGTGCATTGTATCGAACAGGAAAATTGATAAGATTGCCACGGTATAATCCTTCGTCATGATGAGAAGCAAAACCAATTCTTGATCTGGCACCACTAACGGCACAAAGCAAAGCTGTAAATCTTGAAAATAACTCCAGGTCGATTACGGTATTAATTTCTCTTTTACGACACCAATTCATAAACTTGATTACATCAAACGCGAGAACAAACAATCCGCTTGATCTCATTTTGAAAATGTTTTCATTTTTAATGGTATTGAGGATTTCGAGGCTTTTATAATTTTCTTCAAAAATGACAAAAAACAACTCTGTTTTTCCCTCATCTCTAAGTCGTCGCATGGCAGGATCTACAATAATTGCACTCCCCATTTCTGAAAGCTCAATAAATAAAGCTTTTGAAATATCCGGATTCTTTTTTTTGATGAATCTGATCTTCGTGGAAACCCAAATTATCACACTCATTATATAACAAAGAGGCACTCCAACCCGCCTGTCTATTTTTCGCATCAAATCAACGTTCATATGATTTTATCTTTTTACAACATTGAAAATAAGGCCGCAAAAATACAATATAATGTCAAAAATGTGAAGACGCTTCAATTATAACTCCATATTGAATCTACATTATTTACTAACGAAAAAAGTCAATCATATTTGAACTAAATTTACTGTCAATCTTGATGGATCAATAACCAACATCATTAATAAAAATCACAAAGTTCTAACAATAAATTTCGCATAATCCAATAAATTAATCCGAAAAATTACTTATATTGGAATAATAACCATAACCATTTTATAGAACCTAGCTATGAGAATCACCATCTTTAGCCGACAACGAGTACTTTGGTCTTTTGCAAATGACTTACAATTTTATCCAAGAAATTATATAGTTACTATTTCAAATAATACTCCATCCTATTGCCTGATCTTTGAAAATATTATTTGTCATTATAATATTATGATTGATGGTAAGTGCACAGAAAAAATTTCTTTTAAAACATATTACGATAGACATATTTCCCTTAATGAAAAGATAAGTCAATATTTTAAGATTGAATATATATTCTCAAAATTCTTTGGGAAGATAATTCGGACATTAAATATGAGAAAGAGGAGATTGATGTAAAAATGAAAATTAATATACCAATAGAATCAGGATTGAAGTTTAATAGAATTTCTTTTTAAAAGAAAACAAAATAAGGAGATAATTTTTTCGGTTTTGTAAAATGCAAATCTGGAAAATACTAAGATTACTATTCTTGGATTAATTATTACCTAATCATGAGATGTATAAACTGCTAATACATATTTTTCTGTTTGTTAGTTTATCTCAACAGCTATTTGGGCAAATCTTTGTAGATAAAACTGCCTCTGGGGCCAACAATGGAACTTCCTGGACAGATGCCTTTACAGATTTGCAAGATGCATTGGGTGCCGCCTCTGCCGGTGATCAAATTTGGGTTGCCCAATCATCTTATATCCCCACCATTTGCAATCCTTGTGCAACTGCAGATAGAGAAGTATATTTCAATATCCCTACAGACGTGGAATTGTATGGTGGATTTAACGGGTCAGAAACCATACTTGACCAAAGAGACTGGGAGGCTAACCTCACCATTCTGAGTGGAAATATTGGTGATCAGGCAGATAGTACCGACAATTCTTTTCGGGTGGTCATAGCCGAAAATGTAAGTGACAAAACTATCCTTGATGGATTTATTATCCAGGAAGGTCAGGCTGACGGCGCCTTTGGGTTTAGTCTTGGAGGTGGCATATTAATTGACGCCAACCCGGGCGGGACAGGAGATATTCAAATCAGCAATTGCACCATTCGTAAAAATTACGCATCAGGTGGAGGTGGAATGGCCATCGATTGTATTTTAGGTGGTGTTAGCAAGGCGGTCATTCGGAACTGCACTTTCGAAGAAAATACTGCTTCTCTTGCCTCGGTGAGTACCGGAGCAGGTGTTATCATATTAGGTAATAGCGGTGCCCAGATCGAACCAAAATTTATCAATTGTACCTTTAGAAAGAATTTTTGCGGAAATGATGGCGGGGCATTTTCTGCCACACCCACAGGAGCAGGCACACTACTCGCATTCGAAATTGACAGTTGCTTGTTTATTGATAATCTGGCAACTGACAGAGGGGCCGCTATCTGGTATCGCATGAGCTCCTTTGGCGAATCGGCAGTGGTAATTAAAAACAGTCAGTTTATCTCCAATAAAGGTGGAGGACAGGGAGCGGCTATTTTTGCCCGGAGCAGTTTTGACAATGTAGCCAATGACACCATTGTCAACTGTCTGTTTTCGCAAAACTCAACTGATGGAAATAATCCAATAAATGACGGAGAAGGAGGAGCTATTTTTCTTAGAGGATCACAAAATGCTACCCGAAACCATCATATCATCAATTGTGTTTTTGACAGAAATAATGCATTTCACAGAGGTGGAGCCATTGCTACAACTTCCTTCTTTAGCTCTGGTGGCACTTGTAATGCCAACCTGGTGAATTGCTCATTCTTTGGCAACACAACTCAGGGTGACGGTGGAGCCATTCATGCCGAAGGATCACAGGGAGTCAATACCGTGAATATAGTAAATAGCATATTATGGGAAGATTCCGCCGATGTTGCTGAAAACGAGATATTGAACAATGGTGCTAATATCACAGTCTCCTTTACCGATGTTAAAGGAGGCATCCCCGCAAATGTAACAGATAATGGAAATAACCTGGATGTAGATCCTGTTTACGCAGATCAATCAAATGGAGATTTGCATTTAGTAAATGGTTCTCCTTTAATCAACCTTGGTGATAATGCATCTATTTTACCATTATTAAATTTTGATATAGATGGAAACCCAAGAATTCATGATGGAATTGTTGATTTTGGCGCATATGAAATTGGAATAATCTTTGTAGATAAAACTGCCTCTGGGGCCAACAATGGAACTTCCTGGACAGATGCCTTTACAGATTTGCAAGATGCATTGGGTGCCGCCTCTGCCGGTGATCAAATTTGGGTTGCCCAATCATCTTATATCCCCACCATTTGCAATCCTTGTGCAACTGCAGATAGAGAAGTATATTTCAATATCCCTACAGACGTGGAATTGTATGGTGGATTTAACGGGTCAGAAACCATACTTGACCAAAGAGACTGGGAGGCTAACCTCACCATTCTGAGTGGAAATATTGGTGATCAGGCAGATAGTACCGACAATTCTTTTCGGGTGGTCATAGCCGAAAATGTAAGTGACAAAACTATCCTTGATGGATTTATTATCCAGGAAGGTCAGGCTGACGGCGCCTTTGGGTTTAGTCTTGGAGGTGGCATATTAATTGACGCCAACCCGGGCGGGACAGGAGATATTCAAATCAGCAATTGCACCATTCGTAAAAATTACGCATCAGGTGGAGGTGGAATGGCCATCGATTGTATTTTAGGTGGTGTTAGCAAGGCGGTCATTCGGAACTGCACTTTCGAAGAAAATACTGCTTCTCTTGCCTCGGTGAGTACCGGAGCAGGTGTTATCATATTAGGTAATAGCGGTGCCCAGATCGAACCAAAATTTATCAATTGTACCTTTAGAAAGAATTTTTGCGGAAATGATGGCGGGGCATTTTCTGCCACACCCACAGGAGCAGGCACACTACTCGCATTCGAAATTGACAGTTGCTTGTTTATTGATAATCTGGCAACTGACAGAGGGGCCGCTATCTGGTATCGCATGAGCTCCTTTGGCGAATCGGCAGTGGTAATTAAAAACAGTCAGTTTATCTCCAATAAAGGTGGAGGACAGGGAGCGGCTATTTTTGCCCGGAGCAGTTTTGACAATGTAGCCAATGACACCATTGTCAACTGTCTGTTTTCGCAAAACTCAACTGATGGAAATAATCCAATAAATGACGGAGAAGGAGGAGCTATTTTTCTTAGAGGATCACAAAATGCTACCCGAAACCATCATATCATCAATTGTGTTTTTGACAGAAATAATGCATTTCACAGAGGTGGAGCCATTGCTACAACTTCCTTCTTTAGCTCTGGTGGCACTTGTAATGCCAACCTGGTGAATTGCTCATTCTTTGGCAACACAACTCAGGGTGACGGTGGAGCCATTCATGCCGAAGGATCACAGGGAGTCAATACCGTGAATATAGTAAATAGCATATTATGGGAAGATTCCGCCGATGTTGCTGAAAACGAGATATTGAACAATGGTGCTAATATCACAGTCTCCTTTACCGATGTTAAAGGAGGCATCCCCGCAAATGTAACAGATAATGGAAATAACCTGGATGTAGATCCTGTTTACATTGATACTGATAATCTGGATTATCGCCTCTCGGGATGTTCACCTGTGATAAATGCCGGTTTAAACTCAGCAATTCCAACAGACAATATTGACTTGGATAATGATGGAGATACAAATGAACCAATTGATCTGGACTTCGAAGGAAATAATCGCGTTTTTGAAGATGTTGTAGATTTGGGAGCTATCGAATGGAATGGGACTCCAGCAAAGGTTGATAGCCTTGTCTTCGATCCTATAGTAAATGCACTAGAAGGACAATCCAATGGATCTGCAAAGGTGATTCCAGTAAATGGTACAGCACCATATAGCTATTTATGGTCTAATGGAGCTAATACTCAAGAAATTGCAGGATTAAGTACGGGTACTTACATTGTTTCTGTAACTGATTCATTGAAATGCCAATTTGTTGATTCGGTTTCCATTGAAGAAATTCCTGTCAATGATCCCCCTATTTTTACTAGTGATTCGATAGTAGTCGCATTTGAAGATTCGCTTTACACATATAATATTATTACTTCCGATCCTGACATTGGCGATAAAGTTGATATCACAGATTCAGTATTACCTGACTGGCTAACCTTGACTGACAATGGAGATGGCACAGCCCTGCTATTAGGAGTACCAACTAATGATGATGTAGGTTCGCATAATGTGACACTAGTAGTCACGGATACCTCAGGACTGTTTTCTGAACAAATATTTGTAATTGATGTAACCAATACGAATGACCCTCCCATTTTTACCAGTGATTCATTACTTGTTGCCACAGAAGACAGCCTCTATACTTACAATATTACTGCCACAGACCCAGATGTTGGAGATAATCTGACAATTACTGATGCTGGATTACCAGCCTGGCTGGCTCTGATAGATAATGGTGATGGCACAGCCACACTAAGAGGAACTCCTGCCAATGCAGACGTGGGAGGTGTAGACATTACCCTGACAGTTAGTGATGCTGCAACTGCCACAGATGAACAGGCTTTTACCATTACTATCTCCAATGTCAACGATCCTCCGGTTTTCACCAGTACACCAATTATCGTTGCCGATGAAGATATGCTGTATGAATATAATATTACTGCTGAGGATGTGGATTTTGGAGATATTTTAACCCTGACCCAAACAACTCTTCCTGCATGGTTAACCCTAACTGACAACGGAGATGGTACGGCAACTTTAAGTGGCACGCCTAGCAATGCAGAGGTTGGATTGCATAATGTGGTCTTAGTTGTAACCGATGTTTCCGGGGAAAAAGATGAACAAAGCTTTACCGTTGATGTTGGAAATACCAATCAACCTCCCTCCTACACCAGCACTCCTGTCCTGGCTGCTATAGAAGATATTTTATATACCTACAACATTACTGCAACCGACCCAGATGTTGGAGAT
>CAYREN010000011.1:0-30349 GCA_964423255.1 uncultured Roseivirgaceae bacterium
GAACTATTTAGGATTAAATGAACAATAACAGTAGATTCATCAGCAACATCAGACTTAAGAACTACGTGCCAACTCGAAATCAGCAACTAAGAATGCCTATAGAAACTCCGGCATCATTCAACCTGTCTGCCAGCAAAGGTAGGCCTGTTGTAAGCAATTTACTGGATTATAAATCAGAACTAAATTTATCACAAATAATCATAGCAAAACCGTTATACCGAATTACTAAATAATGAAAATAAAAATTGCCCAACTAATTGTACGGAAAGATATAGAATCAAATAAGGAGAACATTCTTAATGAAATAGCTAAAGTTGAGACAGACGAATGGATTGTTTTTCCAGAAGCAATTCTGAGTGGCTATTACCCTGCTGAAGAAATATATACAAAGGGACTTAATTGGAAACTCATTCAAAATTATTTAGATGAAATTGAGAATTTTGTGAAAGAAAAAAAATGTCATTGTTTGCTTGGTTCGGCTACTTTGATTAATAATGTTTGGAGAAATTCGGTGTTCAATTTTAGCTATTTAAATAATTTTGTAAGGCATGATAAAATCCAACTATCAATACTTGACAAAAAACATTTTGGATCGGGAGAAAACCTTATGAACCACAATTTAAATAATGTAAATTATGGTATGTTGGCATGTCGGGAATTGATCTTTCCCAATCAATGGTTAGAGTTAAAAATGGCAGGCTCACAAATTATTTTTCATCTAAATAATGCAATTCAGACTCAAGATGGATTATGGAAGCACATGCTGATAACAAGAGCAATTGAAAATTCAATATTTGTGGTGAGTGTAAATAATGCTGATTTTCCACAGCAATTAGCATCTTATGTCATCAATCCAAAAGGAGAAATATTAGCTGAGACTGTAAAACAAAAAGAACAATCGCTTAAAGTTGAAATTGATTTAAATCAAGTTATTGAGAATCTTAATAGTAGAGAAGATTATTAGTAAAATAAGAAAGGAACCCCAGTATAACAATTAAGCTACAATGATGCGAAATTGGGCTTCGGTTCATTGAAGCGTATGCCATTCCTACATTACATTCCGGCAGATAAATTGAACTCTTACCTCTACCAGCGGAGCTTGCTATTTCTATTTGTCTAAAATTAATTTGCTATGGGGATTGAATGAACTATTGATGCATTCGGAAAGTGATTGTCGCCAGGGGATTTGCAATTCATCGGAATTTATTCTGCAATATTTCCATTTTGGAAGAATAGCAGGCAGCAAGCCATATCGTTTATCAGCTACAAGTAAACCCAAGGCAATATCCTTCCTGTACAACACAAGGTGCATTTTAATACGAGTCTATATTTACGAAACATTGGGTAATCATAGTTTGGTGGCCCTCATTCGGGATTGATTACTTTTATAATGATCAGGCTATCCTTTATGCAATACCAAAATATATCAGGATTGTAGTTGAGTTTGTCTTTGGTGATCTTTCTCCATTCGGGCTGCTTCAGGTTTTTTTGGCTATATTATTTACAACTTTATTGATAACGAGAAAATAGATTAACTCTATGATGATACTTGGGAGCAACCAGATCAAATTGATGTAATCGAAAATTGGATAAAAGGAATAAACTTACTAAAAGGTGAGGATGTTGCAGCTCTTGGATTTGACATAAGGAAAGATGCGACAGGCGGCGGAGGTGTACTTTCTTCTGCCTCAATGAAGATAATGGGAGAAATAGGTATGGATATTTACTTCTCTGAATATCCTACTGCAGAGAAAAAATAGACTTACAAGAGTAATATTTACCTTCAACAATAAAACGAGGGTAATGTTTTATTATATTTACGCTCGTTGCAATAAAGAGTGTAAATTTTACCCTTGTTCAAAATGAGAGACTTTAAGAAAGATATACCGTATAATGACTTACCATTATTGCCACCAAAAAGCAATTTGGAAACAACAACCATTTTAAGAAAAACAATTACAGCTAGTAGAGCATTAGCAAATCTTAACGGAGCTATAATAAACCTTCCAAACCCACAATTATTTCTTGACACAATTCAATTACAGGAAGCAAAAGCTAGTTCTGAAATTGAAAATATCATAACCACCAATGATGAACTTTATAAATCTGTTGTTGCAGATAAAAAGTTTGAAAACTCAGCTGCTAAAGAAATAATAAGTTATAAAAATGCTTTGTGGCACGGATTAATGCAATTAGAGACAAGACCATTCATTACTACAAACCTCTGTGTTGATATAATGCAACGAATTAAAAAAAACACTTCGAATATTAGAACAACACCAGGGACTACTCTTTCTAATATAAACGGAGATGTTATTTATACCCCTCCATCAGGAGAAGATGTAATTCGCAAAAAATTATCCAATTTTGAAAAGTTCATAAATGAGGATGATTCACTTGATCCATTAATTAAAATGGCATTGATGCATTATCAATTTGAAGCTATACACCCTTTCTCTGATGGAAATGGTAGAACCGGACGAATTCTACTACTGCTCTATCTCAAAATGGAAAATCTATTAGACGTCCCTGCCATATATTTAAGTGAATACATAATTCAAAACAAGTCAGAATACTATAAAAGATTAAGATTAGTAACCGAAAAAGAAGATTGGGAAAGTTGGATTATGTACATGCTAGACATGATTGAAAGTACTGCTCAAAATGGATTAATTCGTTTAAAAGAAATAGTAGAATTAATGCATAAAATGTCAGAAGAAATAAGAAATGAACTCCCTAAAGTATACACAAAGGATTTAATAGAAATATTATTTAAACTTCCATACACTAAAAGACAGAATTTAATTGATGCTGGACTTGGAACTCCCAAAACTGTAGGAAATTATTTAAGGGCACTTGAAGATAAAATTTTTCTTAAATCTGTAAAGGTTGGAAAAGAAAAATTATATCTGAATTTCAGGCTTATGAAAATACTTGAAAAGAAATAAACAACCTACAATAATGAAAAGTATAGCAAATTACCAATTTGCCTTGCCGTATTTTCCAAATCTTTAGCGGTAGAATTCATGGCTTTTTCCAAAGATATCGGTCCGTTGGTAATTGAAAAAACAGCATCAAACTCCACGAGAAGATGGTCAATGTCTTCTGCTTTCCCGGCAAGAATTATCGACGGCACTCCCTGTGCACTGGCTTTTGCTGCCACACCGGCAGGTCCCTTGCCCTGCAAAGTCTGACGATCAACTTTACCTTCTGCAGTTATCAATAAATCCGCATCTTTTAATTCCTCTTCGAAACCCATTTTTTCCAGTAAAAAATCTACTCCGCTTACCAGTGAAACATCGAAAAAAGATTTTAGCCCTACTGCAATTCCTCCTGCAGCTCCGGCTCCTTCCATAGTAGAGTAATCGTGGGCTATTTTTTGTATTAAAATGCTGTTAAACCTCTCCATGGATTTTTCAAGTATTTCTACATCCCTGCTATTTGCCCCCTTTTGAGGAGCAAAAACATATGACGTACCTTGCTTCCCAAGCAAAGGATTTTGTACATCACATAAAATTTGAAATTCTATTTCTCTAAGTTGTGAGTCAATTTTATCAATAGAAATATCGGCAATTTTCAAAAGAGGGTTTTCGATTTTGTCCAGTATATTTCCCTTAGCATCGAATAATTCTGCTCCCAATGCTTGCAAAATACCAAGCCCGCCATCTACTGTTGCACTTCCTCCAAGGCCCAGGATTATTTTTTTCGCCCCTGATTTCACAGCTAATTTTATCAGTTGGCCTGTGCCGTAGGTATTGGCTTTCATGGGGTCCAGCATATCCTCATTTACCAAACCAATTCCTGAAGCCTTGGCCATTTCAATAACTGCAGTTTTTCCATTGTCGACCATAGCCCATTTGGCGTCTACCAGATCTCCAAAAGGTCCGAAGACTTTAGATTTGTTGATCACTCCGCCAAGCCAACTTTGAAAAACTTCCAGGGTATGGTCACCTCCATCAGCAATTGGGAAAAGGGAGTAATCGGCTTTGATATTACTTTTTACTAAACCCTTTTTTATTGCCTGAGCTACTTGAAATGAGTTCAGGCTTCCTTTGAATGAATTGGGAGCAATGACAATCTTCATTATATCTGAATTAAATAGAGCCTGTTCATAAAGTGCTTGATTTTTGAATGGTTTAGATTTTTGATAGATTTTTGGTTTTCTCAATGTAGCAAATGCCTGGGTATTAGGCAAGTTGAGAAAAGTAAAAAGGAGCAAAAAAATGAATATTTCAATTCGATGACTTTATGGACAGACTCTAAATAGGCTCCATATGGATAGTGGCTTCTAAATTCAATTTTTTTGATATTTCAATTTCAATATCGTCAGCTATTTTGTGAGCGCTTTCAAGGGTAGTGTCCTTAGGTAATTTTATATGCATTGTCAGCTCAATATGAACCCCATATCTATGCATATGCAAATGATGCAAATGGATATCCATACCACTAACTTCGTTGGCTATAGATTTAATATCCTTCAATAAATTTTTGTTTGGTTCTTCACCCAATAATGGATCAGTGCCTTCCTTAATTATTTCATAGGCTGCATAAAAAAGAAGCAATGAAACTATCAATCCCAAAACACCATCAATCCACCAATAATATGACCCGGCAAATATGCCAATTAATATAATAAGTGATGAAATGGCATCGCTGCGGTGATGCCAGCCATCAGCTTTCAAAGAAGGATTTCCGGTTTTTCTGCTTGCCCAAAATGAAAACTGGGCCAGAGATTCTTTTACAACTATAGAAATAGCTGTCACCCAAACTGCAAATTTTCCAAATTCAACACTTTCGTGGTTTATCAATCTTGCAATGCTGTCACGTGCAAATTCAAAACCGATCAAACCAAGAATCACTCCAATGATTATTGCGGCTATAAGCTCAGCACGTCCATGGCCAAAGGGGTGCTCTTTATCTGGCGGTTTGCTGGATATTTTGGTAGCTATTAATACAATAACTGAGCTTAAGGAATCTGATAGGGTGTGCCAGGCATCTGCCATCAATGCCAAGGAACCTGTTACAAATCCAGCCCAATATTTGAATATAAATAAAATCCCATTTACAACGATAGAAACCCAACCCTGGAGGTAGGCAATATTTTTCTTTTTGTCATTATAATATGAATTTGACATGCGTCAAAAGATAAGAAATAATTAATGAATAATTAAAAAAGCCATTGTTAGATAATCAATGCTTAGTTCTTTTCTTCTAAAATGGACTATTTACGATGTGGACAAAAAATAAATCGCAAATTCATTATACTAGACATAATTGCTCAACATCACAGGCATTACGAGCATAAGTATATCCTCATTATCATTTTTATCCTTTGGCACAATCAATCCAGCTCTGTTTGGCTCAGACAATTGCAAGGTGATTTCCTTGCTGCTCAAATTGCTAAGCATCTCCATAAGAAACTTTGCATTGAATCCAATTTCTACATCTTCTCCGTCGTGCTCACAGGAAAGTCTTTCATTGGCTTCATTGGAAAAGTCAAGATCTTCAGCAGATATTTGCAATTCACTTCCCGTGATTTTTAATCTTACCTGGTTGGTGGTTTTATTGGCATAAATCGATATTCTTTTCAAAGAATTTAAAAGCTCAAGCCTTTCGATGCTCACGTGGTTATCATTCTCGGCAGGAATTACATTGTCATAATCAGGGAATCGCTCATCTATCAACCGACATATCATTTTAATATTATTAAAATGAAAGAACGCATTTGCCATGTTGAACTCTACCGTAACATTAGAGTTTTCATTTGGGAATGTTGTATTCAAAAGGTTAAGCGCTTTCCTCGGAATAATGATAGCATGCTCTCCTTCCGAAGCTACATCTACTCGTCTGTATCTTACCAATCGATGTCCATCTGTTGCCACAAATGTGGTATTGGTTTCAGAAAGATTGATATAAACTCCAGTCATGGCCGGCCGCAATTCATCATTGCTGGTAGCGAATATGGTGTTTTGAATTGCATTTGACAGTGCATCTGTAGAAATATCAATACTATAACCATCTGTCACTTCCGGGATCTTTGGGAAATCTGTTGAATTCTCACCTGCCAGACGATACCGTCCGTTGTCGCTGCTTAATTCGATAGAGTAAGTTTCTTCATCAATTGAAAATGTTACTGGTTGCTCTGGCAAATTTTTCAGCGTTTCCAACAATATTTTTGCAGGCACAGCAATGCTGCCTGTGTCTTTAGCTTCCACTTCCAATTGAGTGATCATAGAAGTTTGAAGATCCGAGGCAGTAATTGTTAATTTACCTTCTTCGATTTCAAAAAGAAAATTTTCGAGAATTGGAACTACAGGATTGGTGGTGATAACTCCATTGATGTTATTGAGTTCTTTCAATAGTGCTGAGGATGAAACTATAAACTTCATTAAAATGGTTTTTAGGGTTTTGTAAAAATTCGCATAAAATTATAAATTATAAACAATTATCACTACTTATCCGGACCGTGATTTGAATTTTCAAATCGATTATAAAATATGTGAAAGCAATAATTCACAAAAGATTAAGTGAATATTTCTTAGCTTCGCAATTTAAACTCAAATTTGATAAAAACCTTCTAATTTCCAGTAGATATGGAAGAATTTTTTAATGCTGTAAAATATATTCAAAGCAAATACAAATCCACCCCCCAATTTGGAATTATTCTTGGTACTGGGCTAGGCCGTCTCGTACAAGATATCGACATAGATTGCAGCATTGATTACAAAGACATACCGCACTTTCCGGTTTCTACTGTAGAAAGCCATTGTGGCAAACTGATATGTGGTAAAATTGCCGGTAAAAATGTGGTAATAATGCAAGGAAGGTTTCATTACTATGAAGGCTATTCTGCCAAAGAGATCACCTTTCCGGTAAGAGTGATGAAGTTGCTGGGTATCGAAAAACTATTTATGTCAAATGCATGTGGTGGATTGAGAGAGGGTCAGGAAATCGGTGAGTTAATGATCATCAAAGATCATATCAATTTACATACTGACAATCCTTTGAGAGGACCAAATCTCGACGAATTTGGACCAAGATTTCCTGACATGAGCGAGCCCTATGACAAAGTAATGATTTCCCAGGCGCAAGAAATTGCTCAAGAAATTGGAATAAAAGTGCATACTGGGATTTATGCATCTGTTACTGGACCAAATCTTGAAACGCCTGCCGAGTACAAGTATATTAGTATAATTGGGGCAGATGTTGTCGGCATGTCAACTGTTCCGGAAAATATCGTGGCACGACATATGGGTATTCCTGTATTTGCTATATCCGTAATCACAGATCTTGGGGTAGAAGGACGAATCGAGAAAGTTACGCTTGAAAAGGTCCTGGCTGCTGCTGATAAAGCTGAGCCTGACATGACAAAGATATTTCTTAAGTTGATCGACTTACAAGATTAAAATTACAAGTGCAGAAGATGGGAAGTGAAGAAAAAATAAGTTGTTACCATTGTGGGGATCACTGCGAGTTGGAGCATATTGTTTTTGATGAAAAAGATTTTTGTTGCCATGGCTGTAAAACAGTTTATGAAATCCTTAACCAAAATGATCTTTGCACTTATTACGATCTTGAACAAAATCCTGGTATAAGCCTCAAAAGCAAAAAATTTGATGATAAATACGCATATCTTGATAATGATGATATAGCCCAATTGATTCTTGATTTCAAAGATGGTAAAAGGGCCAAGGCGACTTTTCAAATTCCGGCAATCCATTGTAGTTCGTGTATCTGGCTGTTAGAAAATTTGTATCAGCTAACGGATGGTGTCAATCATAGTAGGGTAAATTTTGTAAAAAAAGAGTTCAGCGCCGACTTTGATCCCGATATTATTTCACTGAGAAAGTTAGTTGAGCTACTCGTTACGCTCGGTTATGAACCCAACATCAGCCTGGAAGACAGCAATAAAAAAAGTGATAAACACATCAATAGAAGTTTATATCTCAAAATCGGAGTAGCGGGATTTGCTTTTGGCAATATTATGCTTTTAAGTATTCCGGAGTATTTTGGGTTTGAGGGCATGGAAGAAAATATTAGGCGTTTTCTATCCTGGCTAAATATTCTACTTTCATTACCGGTAGTTTTTTATTGTGCAAGTGATTATTTCAAATCGGCACTTTCTGGTCTGAAGCAAAACTTTATTAATATTGATGTACCCATATCGCTTGGTATTATTGTGTTATTTGCGAGAAGCCTTTATGAGATTATTTCAATGTCAGGCCCCGGATATCTCGACTCCCTTTCGGGACTTTTATTTTTTCTGCTGGTAGGACGGTGGTTTCAAAACTATACTTATCAAGGTCTGTCTTTTGAGCGTGACTATAAATCTTACTTCCCACTGGCCATTTACAAATATATCGAGGGAAAATTAAAGAGTATATCCGTTAGCAATATTATAAAAGGTGATTTAATCAATGTTCGAAATCAAGAGATTATACCAGCAGACAGTATTTTGAAAAGCCAACATGCAAATATTGATTATAGTTTTGTGACTGGAGAGTCAAACCCTGTTTCAAAAACAAATGGAGATTACATTTATGCTGGAGGAAGACAACTGGGAGAAAGCATCAATCTGGAAGTTGTAAAACCCGTTTCGCAAAGCTATCTAACTCAACTATGGAATAATGACACTTTTACCAAAGCAAAAGATGAAAAATTCGATACGCTCATCAATAAAATAAGCAAATATTTTACTGTTGCAGTCTTAATAATTGCGATTGGTGGATTTCTATTTTGGATAGGAAATGATTTGAAAACATCGCTAAATGTTTTGACGGCGGTACTCATCGTTGCATGCCCATGTGCACTTACATTATCTTCACCATTTGCCCTTGGGTCTACCATGAGGATATTTGGTGATAAAAAATTTTACTTAAAAAATGTAAATGTCATAGAGCGATTGCTGAAAATCTCTCACATAGTTTTTGACAAAACTGGTACCATCACCTACAATCAATCAAACGAAGTGAGCTACGAAGGAGTGGAAGTCGTGAAGGATGATTTAAAAAAATTAAAGAAGCTGGCTATGAATTCTACGCATCCTCTGAGTAGAATATTGGCATCAAATATCGAAGGAGACAGTAATAATCTTCAGCTGGAAAAATATAAGGAAATCCCAGGAGCTGGTTTGCAAGCAGAAATTGATGGCGACAATTTTAAATTGGGAAATCTAAATTTTGTAAGTCTCGAAAAAGATAATTTGTATGCCAAATCAGAAACTACTCAAATTTTCGTCTCGAAAAATGATCATGTTTTGGGGAGTTTTAAAATTGAAAATAGGTACAGAGAAGGGATTGGAAAATTGATAAAATTTCTAAAATCCAGGTATAATATCTCTATCCTGACAGGTGATAATAAAAGTGAAGAACAACGGCTGATCAATCTTTTTGGAAATTCAGCAACTTATAAATTCAGGCAATCCCCGGAAGATAAACTACGGTACATAGACAAACTTCAACAGCAGAATGAAAATGTATTGATGATCGGTGACGGGCTAAATGATGCGGGTGCCTTGCAACAAAGTGATATAGGTATTTCTGTTACTGACGACACCTCTCAATTTACTCCGGCATCGGATGCAATTATGACTTCCGGTGCATTGAAATTTTTGCCCCAATTTATTGCATTTGCCAAAACATCACAGAAGATTGTGATAGCAGCATTTGTTATCTCATTTATGTATAATTTTGTTGGGATCAGCTTCGCTTTGGCGGGCAAATTAACGCCACTGGCTGCTGCAATTTTAATGCCTCTGAGTAGTATATCTGTTGTTGTATTTGCGACCACCAGTACAAACCTGATGGCAAGAATTAAAAAATTGGTTTAGCATGTCAGTTATCATCGTTTTGATTATTATAAGTGTAACCGTAGCCGTTTTTTTTCTGGGAATATTTATCTGGGCTGTAAAGTCCGGACAATACGATGATACATATTCACCTTCCGTTCGAATGCTTTTTGAAGATAAAAAACCTGATCACCAAAAAGACCGGCCTATAAATTTAAAAGGCAAGCCAACTGACAAAACAGTTAAGCCTTCTAATAACCAGAAAAGCATCAAAAAATAAAAACTGAAAATGACGATGAAGTAGGTTAACTATAATATTTTTATTATATTTTTTCTGCTTAAAAAATTGCTTTATTCTTGGTACATAATTTCATCATTATTTTTAATGAGTATAAATAAGTATTCTTTTTTTAAAGCTTTTAAAAAATTATGACTTAAATCATATCTTTGGTTTTAATGGGCATATAATTTTGCCCTTTCGCATTTTTAATGCTGACGATTTATTAATCATTTAATCTCTTAAACATGCAACTTGAGAAATTTAGCTACGACAATAAAATAGTAAAGTATTTTGCTATCGCTACAGTAGCGTGGGGCGTCATCGGAATGCTGGTAGGCATTATCATCGCCCTATTAATGTTTGCCCCCAATTTACTGACTTTTGGTAGTGTCGATCTGCATGCTGGCTGGAGCAGTTTTGGCAGACTTCGACCATTGCATACCAATGCTGTAATTTTTGCTTTTGTTGGCAATATGATTTTTGCCGGTGTTTATTACTCAATGCAACGATTGCTAAAAGCCCGAATGTTCAATGACACTTTGAGTTGGGTGCATTTTTGGGGATGGCAACTCATCATTGTATCGGCAGTGATCACTTTGCCTTTAGGCATTACAACCAGTAAAGAATATGCAGAACTGGAGTGGCCAATTGATATTGCCATTACATTAATTTGGGTTGTTTTTGGTATCAATATGATTGGTACAATAATCAAAAGAAGAGAGCGACATATGTATGTGGCTATTTGGTTTTACCTCGCTTCTTTTGTTACAGTAGCAGTATTGCACATTGTCAATTCCATGGAATTGCCCATAAGTTTTCTGAAAAGTTATTCTTTGTATGCTGGTGTTCAAGATGCCTTGGTACAGTGGTGGTACGGTCACAACGCTGTTGCATTTTTTCTGACTACACCCTTTTTAGGCTTAATGTATTATTTCTTACCCAAAGCTGCCAACAGACCGGTGTTCTCATATAAGCTGTCCATTGTTCATTTTTGGTCATTGATTTTTATTTATATCTGGGCAGGGCCACATCATTTACTTTATACCGCTTTGCCAGATTGGGCTCAATCTTTGGGAGTTGTATTTTCCATCATGCTCATCGCTCCATCCTGGGGAGGTATGCTCAATGGATTGCTCACTTTACGAGGTGCCTGGGATAGAGTTAGAGAAGACCCTGTTCTGAAATTTATGGTTGTAGCAATAACCGCCTATGGCATGTCAACTTTTGAAGGCCCTATGCTTTCACTAAAAAACTTCAATGCTGTCGCTCACTATACAGATTATATAATTGCTCATGTGCACGTTGGAGCATTGGGATGGAATGGGTTTCTGACATTCGGCGTACTTTATTGGATGATTCCAAAAATGTGGAATACCAAATTGTATTCAACAAAATTGGCAAACGTCCATTTCTGGATTGGCTCGTTGGGAATTATTTTTTATGCACTGCCACTCTACGCTTCATTTTTTGTGCAAAGTCTAATGTGGAAACAATTTACAGTAGATGGTATTTTAGCATATCCAAACTTTCTGGAGACAGTATCACAGGTCGTTCCAATGTATATGTTAAGAGCTTTTGGTGGTACTTTGTACTGGATAGGGTCATTAGTGATGGTTTACAATTTATTAAAAACGGCAGCTTCGGGCAAGTTTGTTGCCAATGAAGAAGCTGAGGCTCCTGCCTTGGAGAAAAAAGTAATTATAGGAGGACACTGGCATAGTGTATTGGAAAGAAAACCTGTACTTTTCACAGTGCTATCTTTGGTGGCCATATTGATAGGGGGTATCATAGAAATGGTACCAACTTTTTTAATCAAATCAAATATCCCCACGATTGAGGCCGTCAAACCATATACACCTTTGGAATTAGAAGGAAGAGATATTTATATCCGCGAAGGATGTGTTTCCTGTCATTCGCAAATGATAAGGCCATTCCGCTGGGAAACCGAAAGGTATGGAGAGTATTCCAAAGCTGGAGAATTTGTATATGATCACCCATTCCTTTGGGGATCTAAGAGAACAGGTCCTGATCTTCACAGAGTAGGGAAAAAGTATCCTAATTCATGGCATTTTTACCATATGTACGATCCTACCAGTACATCTCAAGGCTCATTAATGCCACGATATCCATGGCTATTTGAAAATGATTATGACCTGAATTCAATATCCGATAAAATAAGTGCTATGCGTACTTTGGGCGTTCCATATGAAGAAGGTTATGAAGATAAAGCTGTTGAAGATATGCGTAAACAAGCTGAAGAAATCGTGTCAAAGTTAAGGATTGAGAATATTGAAACGGATCCAAATTTAGAAATCATTGCCCTTATTTCTTATCTGCAACGTCTTGGAACAGATATTAGATTTCAGGAAAGTGCTTCTACCAAGTAATTAAATAAAATAGAGATGTTTAAACATTATTTTGAACAGATACAAAATATTGAGATATGGCCAATCATATCGTTAATAATATTTTTTGTGTTTTTTACAGTCACAATGATTAGGATTTTTTTTATGGACAAAAAATTTGTAGATAAAATGAAAAGCCTGCCATTTGATGATAATGACAAAACTAATTTGAAGATTTAAAATATTGATACTTATGCTGTTTTATAACATAAAAGCCAAGTGGATAAAAAGAATAGTAATGATTTGTTTGTCATTTACTTTAGCCATTCCGGTATTTTCCCAGACAAATACCTCAACATCGTCCAATCAAGAAACAATGCTGATGATTGTGTTGGTACTCGTGTTAATTGTGACTTTACTTATTCTCGTGGTAGGAATGTACTTGATAAGTATTATTAAAGTCATATTACTGGATGATAAAAAAAGTAAAGCACTTGCCGAAGGAAAAGAATATATCCCTGAAACAGAGCGATCATGGTTGGACAAAATTATAAATAAGGCAACTGATGTTATACCATTAGAAGAGGAAGAAACTGTTTTGCTTGATCATGATTATGATGGTATCCATGAGCTTGACAATCACTTGCCACCTTGGTGGAAATGGTTATTCTATTTTACAATTGCCTGGGGGGTTGTTTATTTTGCTATTTACCATGTTTTTGACGCAGTGCCGCTCATGCATGAAGAGTATGAGATTGTTATGGAAGATGCACGAATTGAGCGCGATGCTTTGATGAGCTCTGAAGGAAATAACATCGATGAAAATAATGTAAAATTTAGTGATGCCGCTGAGGTAATGTCTAGTGGAAAAGCTATTTATGATAGATCATGTGTCGCATGTCATGCGGCAGAAGGGCAAGGTCTTATTGGTCCTAATTTTACAGATAATTATTGGATCCATGGAGGTAGCATCAACGATATTTTTAAAACAATCAAATACGGTGTTCCTGAAAAAGGGATGATTTCCTGGCAAAGCCAGCTTACACCCTCAGAAATGAGAGATGTGGCTAGTTTTATTATGGCATTTGTGGGCACTACACCAAAAAATCCTCCCGCTCCAAAAGGGCCTGAAGGAGAAGAGTACATACCTCAATAATAGTATTTGTAAATTTTGTGCCCTAAGACATTCTGTAGAAAATTATATTTGATAGTAAGTGCAAACAAAAAGCAATTTTTATTGTTCTTATCTCTATAAATTCTTAGTCATTTCTTACCTACTTTGAGTTTAATGAGCTGTATTCTCCAGACAGCGTAAAGAAGGAATTCTAAATAATAAATAATCTCCGTTCAATTCGGAAAATATTGAAAATGGAAAATTTATATGAATTTGATGAAGAATATCGAGATACGATAGCTACCGTCGATGAAAAGGGCAAGCGCATATGGGTTTACCCTAAAAAACCAAAGGGGAAATTTCACAATAGGCGCATTTTTGTTTCTCTAGTACTCCTAACTTTATTATTTGGACTTCCATTTGTAAAAGTAGATGGAGACCCGTTTCTACTGATAGACGTCTTTGAACGCAAATTCTTCATTTTCGGAATTCATTTGTGGCCACAAGATTTTCATATCCTGGCTCTCTCCATGATATCACTTGTCATTTTTATTGTATTGTTTACCGTAGTTTTTGGAAGAGTTTGGTGTGGCTGGGCTTGCCCGCAAACTATTTTTATGGAAATGATATTCAGAAAAATCGAATACTGGATAGAAGGCAATACAGCTAAGCAAAGAAAACTCGATGCAGCACCCTGGAATTTTGATAAAATAATTAAGAAAGGATCTAAGCATATTATTTATATCCTCATTTCTTTTCTCATTTCACATACACTACTTTCCTACATTATTGGTATTGACAAACTGAAAGAAGTTGTTAGCCAGCCACCAACTGAAAATTTAATTGGCTTTTTAGCATTAATGGTATTCACTGGCTTTTTCTATTTTGTTTTTTCTGTGTTGAGGGAACAAGTATGTATAGCTATTTGTCCATATGGAAGGCTTCAAGGAGTGTTTCTTGGAAATAATAGTATAGCGGTAATTTATGATTGGCTAAGGGGTGAACCAAAAGGACGATTAAAGAAGGGGAAAGTACAGGAAAATAAAGGTGACTGCATTGATTGTAAACTGTGCGTTCACGTTTGTCCAACTGGAATTGATATTAGAAATGGCACTCAGCTAGAATGTGTGAATTGTACTGCATGCATTGATGCATGCGACGACGTGATGGATAAGATTAAAAAACCCAGAGGTCTTATAAAATACGCTTCATATGTAGGCATCAAAGAAGGTAACACTAAAATATTTACATCAAGAGTGATAGCATATTCAGCTGTATTGACTCTCCTGGTATCAGTAGTAGCTTTTATGCTTTTTACCAGAACAGATATTGAAGCCACTATATTGAAGGTACCAGGACAACTCTATCAGGAGAAACCAAATGATCGAATCAGTAATCTTTATAATATTCAATTTATTAATAAAACAACCAATGATGTTGAAATGGAATTGAAAATTAAGGATTATAAAGATGCTACAATAAAGCGTGTGGGAGAGGAACAATTAGTTATCAATGCAGGTAGCAGGCTGGATGGTATATTTTTTATCGAAATGGCCAGAAAAAATATTAACTCAATGAAGACTGTACTTCAGGTTCAGTTAATTACTGATGGAGAAGTCGTGGATGAGATAAATACAAATTTTATTGGTCCTGTAACAAGAAGAAGCAAATGAGCTGGGGTTGGAAAATAATGCTATTATATTCTTTGTTTGTCATCATGATATTATCAATGGTATTCTTTTTTATGGGACATAAGGTAGATTTAGTAGCTACAGAATACTATAAACAAGAAATAGAATATCAAAGCCAGATTGACAAAATCGTTAATGCCAATATGCTGAAAGAGCCTATAGGATATGAATATTCCAACCTGCTGGGAACCGTAAAATTAAGCTTCCCAAAAGCACACGTGAATCAGGGATTGTCTGGCAATATCCATTTCTATCGTCCAGCAAACTCAAATGAAGATAAAAAATTTGAGATAAAGGTAAATGATGCCGGTGAACAAGTGATATCAATTTCTAGCCTCAGCAAGGGATTTTGGAAGATAAAAATATCCTGGAATTCTGGAAACAAAGAATTCTACAACGAAAAAAATGTAACACTGTAGCATGCTTTGGTCAGCATTTCTTATTGGACTTTTTGGAAGTTTTCATTGCATCGGAATGTGCGGTCCAATTGCGCTTGCCATACCAGTACAAGATAATTCAAGACTTAATTTAATAGTTGGAAGATTACTTTATAATATTGGGAGAGCGATTACCTATTCTGTAATAGGAATGGTTTTTGGATTAATTGGCCAAAGTCTTTCGATCGCTGGGCTACAGCAGTTTATTTCAATAATCGCCGGAGTTCTCATTTTATTAATGGTATTGTTGCCCTCAAGACTCTCACAAAAAATATATCTCTTAAAGCCGGCTTATCAATTTACAAATTCAATAAAAATAAAATTCGGAAAACTATTAAAGGGAAAATCTAACTACACAACTTTTCTAATAGGATTGTTAAATGGGTTTCTTCCATGTGGATTGGTATATATTGCAGTGGCAGGAGCTATTGCTTCCGGTGGATTTATGGATGGTGCCGTCTACATGTTTTTATTTGGGATTGGTACAATTCCAATCATGTTGGCCGTTTCATTAGCTGGAAATTTCATAAGTATTAGCTTTAGAAAGAACATCAATAAATTAATTCCGGTTTTCATGATTGTCTTGGGATGTCTGTTTATTTTAAGAGGTATGAATCTAGGAATACCCTATGTAAGTCCACAAATACAACAGTCTGAAATCACTGATGAAACTTTGATTTGCCATTAAATTATCAAATTTAACAGAGGCTATTTATCAATTCTACATATTGGTTTGGAATAACAATAAATATATTTTTCTTTGGTTAATAATTGATTGTAAAATGTATATTAAAAAAAATGAAAAATATAATATTAATTTCTGTTTCGATACTACTTCTATCATCATGCTCGAGCACCAAATTTACTTCTGATAAGGATGGATCAGTTGATTTTACGAAATTTAAAACCTTGAGCTACTATGGTTGGTCAGAAGGGAGCGATAAAGTGTTAAATAGGTTTGAAAAAGAAAGAATTGAAAATGCATTTGCAGAAGAGTTTTTAAAAAGAGGAATTAAGATTATTGAGCGTGATGGAGATATCATTGTCTCACTATATATTGTGGTTGACAAGAAAACAGGTGCCACTGCCTATTCCAATCACTATGGTGGAGGCGGACCTTATGGATATTATGGTGGATATGGGTATGGAGCAGGATGGGGATGGGGTATGGGCTATTCTAGCACGAGTTATCAAGAATATGACTATTTAGTAGGCACATTGGTATGCGACGTTTTTGACTCAAGTACAAAAAAATTAATATGGCAAGGCGTAGTTTCCGGTGAAATTGATGATAATCCAAAATCGAGAGAAAGAAATATCCCAAGGGTAATTAGGGAATTAATGAAACGCTATCCAGTTCCAGCACCAAAGAAAAAGTAAACATTATTTCCTATTTGAATTGTATTTTATAAATAAAGGCGAAACAATTTTTGAGTTCAAAAGTTAATTATTCATAGTTAAAAATCAGTAACTATAATTGAATAATGAGATTTAATACAATAATTATAGCTTTGTTTTTGATACTCCTTGGCCCATATGCCTACTCACATGTTGATATAGATTACCCCAAAGGTGAAGAGGCATTAATGCCTTACAAATCAATTATTATAAAGTGGACCGAGGCTCAGTACCATGGTGAAAACAACTGGGATTTGTATTATTCTCTAGATGGAGGAGAGGAATGGAAAATAATAGTCACCAATTTAGAAGAATCTATCCGCAAGTATGAATGGGAGATTCCAAAAGCAGAAACCACCAATGCATTAGTTAAAATTATTCAAGACAATAAATCAGGGACAGACTATGAAGGTGTTAGTAAAGAGTTTACAATAACCAGCTCTTTTGGTGGGAACGAACCAAATATAATCACAGCTATAGATGACATTGCAGAAATTGAAAATAACGAACTCAAACTATTTAATTATCCCAATCCATTTTCAAATAATACCACCATTCGATTTTCTGTGCCCAAGAGAAGTAAAGTGACGTTAAGCATTTTCAACACTGCTGGCAAAATGATATACTCCATTCCAAATAAAATCTTTGACAAAGGGACATATGAATTATTATGGGTAAATAATAGTTTGGCTAGTGGCAGCTATTTGTGTAGAGTCTCCACGAATGAAAAAATATTTTTCAATAAATTAATGCTTAGGCGTTAAGTCAAAATCAATACTAGTTGCTCATACATAATAATCAAGGTTAGTCGCGGTAATTATATTGGCTAAATAAACTTTTCACCCTTCTCCCCCTTCACATCATTAACAATACTTCGAATCAACTTTTCGTCATCCTTTTTACAGATCATTAGTACATCATCACAATCGGCAATAAGATATCCCTCTAGTCCTTGCATCACAACAAGTTTTTCTGAAGGTGACCTAATGATACAATCTTTACCATTATAAATCATCACATTTCCATCAATCACATTTCCACTTTCATCTTTGTCATGGTATTCATGAAGGGAACTCCAGGATCCCAAATCTGACCACCCGAAGTCTCCAGGAACAACAAACACATTTTCAGCCTTTTCCATTACTCCATAATCAATAGATATTGATTTGGTTCTGGCATAGGCCCAATCAACTTTTTCCTTTTCCTCTTCAGAATAATATTGTTTTGAAATGGAGCTAAAGGTTTCAGAAATCTCTGGTAGATAAGATTCAAATGCTTGAATGATACTCTTTGTTTTCCAAATAAAAATTCCGGCATTCCACACAAAATCACCACTTTCAAAGAATGCTTTGGCGAGTTCGAGTTGTGGCTTTTCGGTAAATGTTTTTACTTTCTTTACTTCACCGTTAGAATTCTGCATATATTGAATATATCCATAACCCGTCTCTGGTCGACTAGGCTTTATCCCGATAGTGACAAGTCGGTTTTCAGACTCAACAAAATCCAATGCTACCTGGCAAGTTCTGGTAAATTCATCTTCCATAAAAATGGCGTGGTCTGCAGGAGTAACTATAGTTGTAGCATCAGGATATTTGCTGGCAATTTTATAACTCGCATAAGCAATACATGGTGCAGTATTTCTTCTGTTCGGCTCAAGCAATATTTGATCATCTGCCATATCGGGCAATTGCTCTTTTATCAGATCATAATAAGAATCATTGGACACGATATAAATATTTTCTTTTTGACAAATATTCAAAAATCTGTGATATGTTAGTTGCAGTAGAGATTTGCCTACACTGAGAACGTCCAAAAATTGCTTAGGGCAAGACTTTCTGCTGTAAGGCCAAAATCTACTCCCCACTCCTCCAGCCATAATTATAACGAAAGTATTAGCGTTGGTTTTCATATTAATTAAATGAATGTGACATTAATATTGTCAGGTAGAAATATTAGAATATTTCAAGCAAATTATTGAATTATTGCTGCATTATTCAGAAAAAAGAAATTAATTTTACCAAGCAATTTTTGAAATAGCTACTTTTTTAAAGTAAACACAAGCAAATAAGACTGCCTAAATCAAAATTAAGATTTTCAATTTTTTTGTAAGAAGTGTTAATCAGGGTCTGCGGTGATATAAATTGCACTTATTTAATAATTCAGTATAGTTTTCTTTTTATAAGTCAGAAACATTTGTTAATTTTTATAATCCTTTCATAGGGGACTGAGGAAGTTGGCTTACTTAACTACGTATTACAAGAATTTGGATCAGATAAAGGAAAAATTAAAAGAGGTATTTGGGTTTTCGCAATTTCGGGGAAATCAAGAAGCCGTTATACAATATTTAATGGATGGCAAAAATACATTTGTTATTATGCCAACCGGAGCAGGTAAATCTCTATGTTATCAATTACCGGCCTTGGTAAAAGATGGTACAGCAATAGTGATCTCTCCCCTTATTGCCTTAATGAAAAACCAGGTTGATCAATTGAGAGCTTTTGGAATAAATGCCAAATTTCTCAATTCGACATTGACCAAAGGGGAAATGAACAAAGTAAAAAAGGAAACTTTGGCTGGAAAAGTAAAACTACTTTATGTCGCTCCAGAATCTCTCACTAAAGAAGAAAATGTAGCTTTTTTGAAAAAAGCTAAATTATCGTTTGCCGCCATTGATGAAGCTCATTGCATCTCAGAATGGGGGCATGATTTCAGGCCTGAATACAGAAGAATAAAAAGCATTCTTGATGAATTGGGGAATTTGCCTCTTATTGCGCTTACAGCAACTGCGACACTAAAAGTGCAACAAGATATCAAGAAAAATTTAGGAATGGGCGAAGCTGATGTTTTCCTTTCCTCTTTCAACAGAGCAAACCTTTATTACGAAGTCAGGCCAAAGGTTCATGTAAAAAAGCAGTTGATAAAATTTATAAAGGATCATAAGAATAAATCAGGAATTATATATTGCCTAAGCCGAAAGAAGGTACAGGAAATTGCTGATTTATTAAAAGTTAACGATATAAAAGCTGCTCCATACCACGCTGGATTAGAACCCTCTGTAAGGGCAAGAAATCAAGATGATTTTCTTAATGAAGAAGTTGATGTTATTGTTGCAACTATTGCCTTTGGAATGGGTATTGATAAACCAGATGTAAGATTTGTAATCCACTATGATGCACCAAAATCTCTTGAAGGATACTACCAAGAGACAGGAAGATCAGGCAGAGATGGACTTGAAGGAAATTGTATTTTATTCTACAAGTATCAGGATATTTTGAAACTTGAAAAATTCCACAAAGATAAATCTGTAACCGAAAGGGAAAATGCCAAACTGCTTCTGGATGAAATGTCAATGTATGCTGAATCATCCGTTTGCAGACGAAAACAATTACTCCACTATTTTGGGGAAAAATTTGATGAGTCAAATTGTGGAAAAACGATGTGGTGCGATGTATGTAAATATCCACCGGAAAAATATGAAGGAAAAGAACATGTATGCCTAGTTTTAGAAGCTGCAAAAACAACAGATGAACGTTTTGGTCTCAAACATCTTTCTGATGTAATTAGAGGAATAGAAAATCAATACGTGAAAAGTTATAAACATAATAATCTGGATGTATTTGGTAAAGGAAAAGATGATGGGGAAGAATTCTGGAATTCTGTTATACGCCAAACACTGTTGCATCATTTTCTCGAAAAAGATCTTTACAATATCGGTGTATTAAAATTCACAGATTTAGGAAGAGAATTTCTCAAAAACCCTCATACAATTACCCTTGTAAAAGACAAAGACTTCGAAAGTCTCATAGAGGAAGAGGACAAAGAACCTCAAATTGTAACCAGATCATATGACGTAGTACTTTTCGATTTATTAAAAAGACTTCGCAAAGATGTAGCAAAAAGAAAGGACCTTCCGCCTTACGTAATTTTTCAGGACCCTTCGCTGGAAGAAATGGCAACAATTTATCCTACTACCAAGGAAGAGCTTGCCGTGATAAATGGTGTGGGTATGGGAAAAATATCCAAATTTGGAAAGCCGTTTTTAGAATTGATTCAGGAATATGTAGAGGAAAATGATATAATTACCGCCTCGGACGTATTAATAAAATCTGCCGTTAATAAATCAAAAACCAAAATATTTATCATTCAGCAAATTGACAGAAAAATTGATCTTCAAGAAATTGCCGACGCAAAAAATCTTTCGTTTTCAGAACTCATAGATGAAATCGAAAACATATGTTATTCGGGTACTAAACTAAACCTGAACTACTATGTAGATAATATGTTGGAAGATGATAAAATAGATGAGGTATTTGATTATTTTATGAATGCCCATTCAGATAAAATAACTGATGCGTTGGATGAGCTTGGCGATGATGAGTACGATGAGGAAGATCTGAGACTCCTTCGAATTAAGTTTTTATCAGATCACGCAAATTAATTTTTTTATTTTTTATTTCTTCACTAAATGAATATACTAGTAATTGGATCGGGTGGTAGAGAGCATGCTTTTGCCTGGAAGTTGAAACAAAGCTCAAAATGCAAAAACCTTTATATTACCCCAGGTAATGCAGGAACAGAAAAGATAGCTCAAAATGTTGATATTGGAGTTGGAGATTTTCTGGGTATAAAGAACTTAATTATAGAAAAGGATATTTCTCTTGTAATTGTGGGTCCTGAAGTACCATTGGTGGATGGCATTAGGTCATATTTGCAAAGTGATAAAAGACTTCAATTACTTAAGATTGTTGGACCCGGCAAAGAAGGGGCAATGTTGGAAGGAAGCAAAGACTATGCAAAACAGTTTATGATGAAGCATGGAATTCCAACTGCCGCTTCTAAAACATTTACAAAAGAAACGTTAGCTGAAGCAAAAGAATATCTTAAAACAGTAAAAATGCCTATTGTCTTGAAAGCTGATGGGCTTGCTGCGGGGAAAGGTGTAATCATCTGCAAAAATTTAAAAGAGGCTACATTAACAATTAATAAAATGTTGGCAAAAGGTATGTTTGGCGCAGCAAGTGAGCAAGTGGTCATTGAGGAGTTTCTTGCTGGAATTGAGCTGTCTGTATTTGTGCTGACTGATGGAAAATCATATAAAATTCTACCGGAAGCCAAGGATTATAAACCAATTGGTGAAAATAATACAGGTCCAAATACTGGTGGTATGGGCAGTGTCTCTCCGGTAATATTTGCTAAAGGAGATTTTTTGAAAAAAGTTGAGGATAGAATAATTATTCCAACAATTAATGGTTTGAATTCCGACAATATCAATTATCAGGGTTTTATATTTATTGGACTAATGAATGTAAATGGAGAACCTTTTGTAATTGAATATAATGTACGAATGGGTGACCCTGAAACTCAGGTTGTAGTACCAAGAATAAAATCTGACCTCGTGGAATTGATGGATGCAGTTGCCAGTAGAACACTTTCAAATGTGGAGCTGGAAATTGATGATAAAACTGCTGCAACCGTTGTGATGGTCGCCGGTGGTTATCCTGATGCATATGATAAGGGAGACATTATATCGGGCATGGAAAATGAAAGCAATGATACTTTGATTTTTCATGCAGGAACCAAGACCTTAGGAGAACAATCAGTTACTAATGGCGGAAGGGTATTGGCTGTCACCGGTTTGGGAGATGACATTCAGAAAGCGCTAGACAATTCTTACGATTTAGTGTCAAAAATACATTGGGATAATGTCTATTTTAGAAAAGATATTGGTCATGATTTGATGACCCTTGAATAAATCTTTCATAATTTCACAATTATATATTTATTTTGATAGTCTTTTTCTAGTAAATTAATTCTAATGTCAGGCTGTAATTCATGCAATAGTACAGATAAATCCAGTGTTAGCGGTTGCAAGAACAATGGATCTTGTGGTACAAACAGTTGCAATAAGCTTAATACCTTTGATTGGCTCATCGACATGGATTTACCAAACGATGAACGATTTGATATTGTAGAAGTTCGATTTAAGAATGGCAAAAAGGAGTTTTTTAGAAATGCCAGTAAATTTCATTTATATAACGGAGATGCCATAATTGTTGATGTGCCAAATGGTCATCATTTAGGTCATGTTGCTTTACAAGGTGAATTAGTTAGGCTACAAATGATCAAAAAAAAGGTAGAGAACAATGACCAAATCAGATCAGTTTACAGAATTGCAACAGAAAAAGATATTCAAAAATATGAAGATGCTGTAAAAAGAGAACATCCCACATTATTAAGAACTAAGCAAATTATCGCTGAGCAAAAATTGAAAATGAAGCTTACAGATGTTGAATATCAAGCGGATGGAACTAAAGCCACTTTTTATTATTCAGCAGATGATAGGGTAGATTTCCGCGAACTAATAAAAAGGCTTGCTTTTGAATTTAATATTCGAGTAGAAATGAGGCAAATAAGTTTGCGTCAGGAAGCCAGCCGACTAGGAGGCATTGGATCTTGTGGAAGAGAATTATGTTGCTCTACCTGGATGACTGAATTTAAAAGCGTTTCTACTACATCAGCCCGATATCAAAACCTTTCGTTGAACCCAAGCAAACTTTCAGGCCAATGTGGAAGGCTAAAATGCTGCCTCAATTATGAGTTGGATACTTATATGGATGCACTCAAAGATATTCCAGATATAAGAAGGCCACTCTTGACAAGCAAAGGAGAAGCTAAGCTGCAAAAAACAGATATATTTAAAAAAACTATGTGGTTTGGTTATGAAAATGAAAATTCATGGATCTCAATTTCTACTGATCGGGTAAAAGAAATTATTAAGTTAAATAAGGAAGACAATAAACCCGCCACATTAAAGGAGGATAGTATTGATGCGAAAGATGAAGTTTCTGAAGCATTAAACAGTGATTTAGAACGCCTCGACAAAAAATTCCTAAAGAGAAATAAAAAAAGTAGAAACAGCAGGCGAAATTGGAAGTGGAATAAAAATAAAAAAAGAAATCAATAACATGAGAGCTTTATTAGCTTGTGCCCTAACAAGTTTATTTTTTATAATTATTGGCTGCAATAGTAATAGCATTTTTGAAGAGAATAAAGATTTTTCCGAGGGGTACTGGGTATTTAACAATCCTGCAGAATTTGAGTTTGAAGTTAAAGAAGCAAGCAAGTCATACAATTTTCTATTCAGTATTAGAAATACCTCAAAATATCAATACCAGAATATATATCTGCAATATTATCTTGAAGATTCTACAGGAAGGCTGCTTTCCAAAGAGCTAAAAAATGTTCAACTTTTTCATCCCAAAACAGGAGTACCGATGGGAAAAGGATTGGGTGATCTTTTTGATATTGAAAGAACTTTTCTTGAAAATTATAAGATAGAAAATAAGGGGATATACAAATTGAGAATAGACCAATTTATGAGACAAGATAGCTTACCAGAAATTTTATCGGTTGGACTTAAAGTTCAATATGCTGATAAACAATAAAGCTATTTATCCACAACCTGAAGTTTCAATAGACGTTCTTCAATAGCATTTCTATTGTGCCAATATTCCCTGCTGTGGATACTAATAAATTTCCAGTTTTTTGCTGAAAGTGTGAAAGGAGTGTAAATATGCATATCTTTTACAGATATGCTCTGATGGTAAATATCATCATCTGTCAATATCAAACCCAAATAATTATTACCTGACTTGACTGTAAGATCCGCAAAAGGCATTTCCTCACTTAATTCAACACTATTTTTTCTTTCAATATTTAATGATTGAATTTTATTCTTTAGATACCAATCGGTCCGATGTGAGTTGTTTTCATATTTTTTTGAAACAAACTTACCATTAGAAACATCCATAGCATATTCCAAATACTTTTTCAAGAGTTTTGGCCCCTCATTCTTCGTTTCTTCAACCTTCAATTGTTGCGGTAAAATACTTGTAACCATGATAATTTTTTCACGGGCTCTTGTCACGGCTACATTCAGCCTATTTTCTCCTTTATGAATGTTCAGACTCCCAAAATGATGATGCATCTGTCCATTTTCATCAGGTGCATATCCAACAGAAAAAATAACAATGTCACGTTCGTCTCCCTGCACATTTTCAATATTTTTAATAAATAGGCTTTCAGGGATTAAAAAGTCATTGGCCAATGATCGACTTTCGAGTACATCCATGATATGATCTTGTTGCCTGGCATTAAATGATACAACACCAATTTCTTTCTTTGGATTTATTTCAATTAATTCCTCAATGAGATCTACAACCTTTATCGCTTCAATATCATTTATTTGATTTGACCAAATGCCATCAACCTTGATATAATCAATAGCAGGTTTTCCTTCATCAAGAATTTTTTTATCTGGCAATAATGTTAATTTCCCTCCATAAAAATGCTGATTTGAAAAATCTATCAAATCAAGTGACTGGCTTCTATAATGCTGACTCAATTGAACTTGCATTAAATATCTGCTAGTCAAATCAAGAAGTGAATCTACTTCTAAAGAAGGATCTGTATTGTCATCATGATCCTCTTCCCATCTGGTTTTATATAAATCAAATGGACTCAATTGCATTTTATCTCCAGTAACAACGATTTGTTTTCCTCTATACATTGCTGGAATGCCTTGTTCTGAAAAACATTGCGATGCCTCATCAAAAATAATCAGATCAAATACTTGGTTCATTGGGAAAATAGCAGAAACGGTTTCTGGCCTGGCCATCCAACAGGGAACAAGATCAAATAATTCGTTTTCAAAATGTTGTATCAATTTTCTAATTGGCCAGATTTGCTTTTTTTTCGTCACCTGATGATCAAGATCACGATAGGTTATCATGTTGTTCAATCTATTATATTCAACATTTTCATAGGTACGCTCACGAAGTCTAAGCAAAGTAATGTGCCTACTCATTTTTAGCTTCTCCTTTACAGCTTCCTGAAGTTCATGCTGCATTCTTTCAAATTTCAATGAATTTATCGAGCGAAGAATAGGAAATTTGGTTTCTATATGGTCGATCCAGGTAAGTTTCAAACTATTGCGAAATACATTCAAAATTTCCTTTTCTGAAGTATAATCCTGAAAGTCAACTAGTTTATCTATTACAGTTCTTTCGGTTTCTGTTAGTTCATTTTTCAGATTATCAAAATCACATAACGAATCAAAATCATCGCTAAGAGTTGATATCATTTTTTCATTAAGTCTTGAATCTGCCAGAATCATTTCTATCCGTGCATCTCTAAAATACGCCACCCATTTATTCATTATAGTAGGAATATCAACTACGATATTGTAAAGCTGATTTACACTATCTGTAAACTGATCTCTGGATAAATTAGCGGTACCAAAATATTCTTTGAAGTTCCGGTAATTATTAAATATCAAGTAGGCGGTTGTAGCATCTTTTGCGCCGGAAAACCATTTTTCAAAGACGTCCTTAAGTAAAAAATCAGGTAAACCTGTAATCCAACTACATAACCTTAATTTTGTAATATTGTGTTCGAGGTTAAGTCTATAGTCAATCATT
Source organism: uncultured Roseivirgaceae bacterium (assembly GCA_964423255.1). GTDB lineage: Bacteria > Bacteroidota > Bacteroidia > Cytophagales > Cyclobacteriaceae > JAAUQL01. The sequence continues at coordinate 26,532 of CAYREN010000011.1, forward strand.
TTTTCTAACGTTCTATAATCTTTGCCTTTTCTCCTCAGGTTATTTGTTGCTAGCACTTTATTAATCCATAATTTCTCTTTAGAAAATAATAACCATCCTATGTTGGCAAAAATATTACGTCTTGCCTTCATTTTTTTTCTCAATGCTTCTTGAAATGTTCCAAGGTCATTTGCATCAATACTGATCTCAGGTCCGGAATCTGCGAAACATCCCATTAAATTCTTTTTTGTACTCGACAGCCATTGTAAATCTGGAATACCCTCCGGACTATTATCTTTTGAATTTGCTACATGCTGAAACATAATATAGGTAAAATCGTCTTTTAGCAGCCTTAACATTTCCTTTAAATTTTCCCTACCCTCATAAATTTTTTCGGCAACTTTCAGCTCCATTCCTGAGCCCAATAGATTTTCTACTTTTCTTGATATTTCGTTTTGATAAAGAGGAATTTCATGCAAAATGGCCTTCATATTGTTGAGGTCTTCGATGCCATATCCAGTAAACCTTTTTCTGTTTCTCCATGTATAACCTTCCTTATCAATCTTTTTGTGGTAGGCAAAATATGTTTTCAAATTATTTTCAAAGGAAGCAGTCTTTTCGAGATCAAAATATCGATATTCTTGTTTAATGTTTATTCCTAATGCATTTCTATCACTATTAAGGTACAATTCCTTAACCGATATGCCTGCTTCATTTTCATCAAATAATACTTCTTTAAACTCTTCAATCTCTTCAGTAATCTGATCTATTTTTCTACTCGATTGTAAAAAATTTCGCTCGAGCTGAATGGCGTCAAGGCTATTATTTTTTAATCTGTTATCATACAATCTCTCAATTTGCTCATGAATATGCTTAAAGACTTTTTTTCGGTCATTTTTAAAATCATGAACAAGCGCTGCAAAATCTGATATATTTCCAGTTTGCAGTCTTTCATTCACTACATCTAGCGCTACACGTTTCTGGCAGACCAACAGTACCCGCTTACCTCTGGCAATAAAATCACTAATCAAATTACTGATAAGCTGCGATTTTCCAGTACCGGGAGGACCCTGAACTACCAATGAGTTTCCCCTTTTTACAGCTTTAATAGCATTTTCCTGATAAGCATCCAGCTTAAATGGGGTAAAAGTATCTTCCTCTTTTACCTTATTTGCAAAATGATAAAAATCCGGACTATGCTTTTCGATGTCGATATTTTCTTGCTTTGATCTTGAGGCAAAAAACTGTTCTATATCCTCATACTTATCTTCATCCAACAAGTGTTGGTAATCTGGTACTAAATAAGACCCTGCTTGAGGAAATATTCCCAACACAGCCTCTTGATAAAGTTTTAAAACTCCGTTTTGCCGATTTTTATCATAATCAGCTTTCTTGTATTGTGTAAATGATTTTAACTCATCAATAAATGTTTCTTGATTAAAATTGATCTCTACAGGACTTTTCTGTAAAATTTTATAAATATATGTTCTAAAAATTTTACTGTCTTTTTCCAGTTCATCCAGCGTCTGTTCAATTAGTTCTTCTGGTATTGCAATTTCATTATAATAAGCATAGCTCAATAAAAAAGATTTATTGAACGTGATGTTAACATCTTTTCTCAAGCTCAAATTCCACGAATTTTCCTCCTGAGTAAGCTCGACAGGAAAAAATAGCAGTGGACACCTAACCATTGTGCCATCAGAAAATTTTCCCTTAACAAATGGCCAACCGATGTACAAATCTTTTGACCCTCGTTCCTCAAAAATATATTTCTCAGCTCTTGATAGTCGTTTTAACTTTCTGCTCATTAAATTACTGTCCTCATCTCGACTGTCTGCTACACTGCATATTCCGATTTTTGGCTTTTTTCCAATAAGGTTTTCGATGATTTCAAAAGATGATTTTTTTAATAAGAAATTGAAATCATGAAGATCGATGAATCTGTCAGAAACTAACCGAAGCAACAATAGTGATTTATTATTGGCAGTAAGATTGGTAAGACGCCTTAGATAAGATTGAAGGATTTGCTTCATTCACCCTGTTTGATTATTGAAAGTCAAGATAGGGAATCAATTTTTCAAAATTGATTTTATTAAGTGATTTAAAGTTGGCAAGTACTTTTTCCGATTCTATTTTAGAATTTATTTGTCTGAATCTTAAGATGTCATCAGCCAATTCATACGAAATGTATGGATGTCCGCTCAATACATTTTTCTGATCTTTATTCACTTTTATCATTTGAGGTTTAAATCCGGTGCGAATAAAAGCACTGGATTTCAGGTGATTTTTAGCGTTGTCAGACAATCCATATACTTCGTCAAGCTGTTTCATATTAATAAATCCACCAAGTAGATTTCTATATTTTACAATTCTGCCAGCCAGAACATTTCCAATATATCTCACTTTTTTTAGTTGTATTTCATTTGCATTATTAAGATCAAACTTTTCAATTTTTCTTTTGGGAGCTATCCTAGCACTATCTGGCAACATTATATATGGATATAATTCCGACACCAATTGATCAGAAATCCCATAGATTTTTTTTACATCTTCTTTTTTATAAAAATGCCCTCCTTTAGAAATATAATTTTGCATCCGTTGAGCAATCTTCTCAGAAAACCCAAGCAACATGAGACTATCCATGGATAGTTTGTTTGGGTCGAACCTAAAAATGATATGGTTTTTATTGGATATTTCATCATGATTCAGCAAAGCTGCCAGGCTATCGAGGTGCTTTATATCTGAAGGGTCAATTTTTGAATTGTGACGAATGATAATTTCGGGAAAAAATATTAATATCAGCGCAACAACAGAAACAATGAATAAACTTGAAAATCCCCTGGCCTCTTTGTGAGATAACTTAAAAAAACCCATTATCAATTGGTAAATTCTGTCCATTCTATTTTGCCGCTGTCAGGGTAATATTTAAAAAAGAGGCATGTCCATTATGGAAATGCCTCTATTAAGTTAGCAATACTTATTTTACCAATTCAGAATTTTATAAAAATCAAATTCTTCTGGATTATTGACATACTCTTTTGCCGCTTCATAATCTGCGGGTTCTATAAACTGCAAATTATTCTTTATCAATGTAATTGCACCATGGCCCTCGATATCTACCAATCTTGGAGGAATCTTACCATCCGGAGTTTGAAGATCTTTCAGGTAAAGTGGCTTAGCTTCTCCTGAAGGTCCGACATATACCATACATCCAGAAGCTCCCTGACTATATAATTCATAAACTCCAATACCCAATAAGGAACAATAAACCAAATCGTAACCGATAGGCCTCACACACCTTAACTCATAACCAACTTCAACAGGCCTGCTCTTAATGCCAAGACCAAGTTCATTTACCTTATTTTCAATCATTTCATTAAAAATATGGGCTTTGGACAATTTACCCAATTCCGGATGGCCATGGTCATCATAAGAAAAACTAATACCTGAATTTTTAATTTCTTCATCACTCAAATCATGAAATACTCCTTCCGATACAATTGCTGCTCCATAAGGAATACCAATAATCTTTCTTTTTATCATGGAAGAGACAACAAGATTTACAATTTTATTTATTGTAATTTCTGTTTTATTAAACATTTCCGGGATCACCAACATTGGGAAATGACACGCCCCACCGATACCCGCTGCAAGGTGACCTGCCGATCTGCCCATAGCAGATACGATGAACCAATTTTCACTGGTTCTGGCATCTTCATAGACAGTATTGCAAATGGCAACTCCTGCTTCTTTGGCACTTTGATATCCGAAAGTTGGCGTATTATCCGGCAATGGCAAATCGTTGTCGATGGTCTTGGGGACATGTATATTTTTTAGCT
>CAYREN010000012.1:0-29368 GCA_964423255.1 uncultured Roseivirgaceae bacterium
GAAGGGGAATCTAATACTTTGTACTGGAGGATGGGGAGAACATTTTAACATATCAACAAATTCGCACGCATCATTTGCAAAACAATACTTAATTGAAAAAGGACTTTTAGAAGAAGGTTTCTTAGATTTTGCTTTGTCAGGAAATACGGTTGATGATGCTGTAAAGATAAAGCCAATTATATCAAAATTAGAAAAGATTAAGTTAACAATAATTACTTCTGATTATCATTTAAATAGAGTGAAAATAGTCTTTAATAAAATATTGAAAAATTATATTATGGATTTTATTGGTGTGGAAAGTAATTTGGAACAAGCAGAATATAATGCACTGGTGCTGCACGAAAAAAATGCAATAAATTCTATTGTACAAAATGGGCTATATTATTAATCAGAATTATATGGCGATGAAATAATCAATCGCTGAAACAGCCTCATACATTGCCAATCTTGAACAAATAAAATCAGTAACCTTCAAGCTAAAGGACCATGCAATTGAATATTTTATACATGCAAACTTGAATCTAATATTGAATGGTCTAAATAATCTTATAGTACCCATTGAAGGTTTGGCATCCAAAATAAAGAAACAATTGCCTCCGAGACTTAGATGGTTAGCCCTATTATCTTCCATATTTGAAAAAGAATGATAACTTAAATTCATGCATTAAATCTTGCCGCTTATATACCAATAATATGCGTTGAGGAGTTACATGCTTTTTAGTGAAGAAAATCTATTCATATGACATAACTATTTTGTTATTTTGCGCTCCAATTTGATATGTCTATGAAATTTCTGGGAATTATCCCTGCACGATACGGATCAACAAGATTAGAAGGAAAGCCGCTCGCTGATATCAACGGTAAGCCAATGATTCAATGGGTTTATGAAAAAACAAAACAGGCATTGGAATATGTAGTTGTTGCTACAGACGATGAGCGAATATTGAAAGCGGTAAATGCATTTGGTGGTGAAGCAGTCATGACTTCATCTTCCCATAACACAGGAACCAATCGTTGTCTTGAAGCATTGCAAATTTTCAGCAAAATCAAAAATATAGACTTTGATGTTATAATAAATATTCAGGGGGATGAACCAATGCTTCATCCCGATCAGATAAAAACCCTTATTGGATGTTTTGATGATCCTCAAGCAGAGCTTGCAACTCTTGTTATCCCTGTTACCGAAGCGATTGATCTTGATAATGAAAGTGAGGTTTTTGTTACCTTTGACAAAAATATGAAAGCGCTATATTTTAGCAGGGCGGTAATCCCTGTTGTTCATGGAATCGAAAGAAATAAATGGATGAACCATGCAACATTCTATAAGCATTTGGGTTTGTATGCATATTCGGTAAAGTCACTTGCTGAGTTTGCCGATTTACCTCAGTCAAATTTAGAAAAGCTTGAAAAGTTGGAACAAAACAGGTGGATTGAAAATGGCGGAAATATTAAAATTGGAATTACCGAGCATCAAAGTATTCCAGTAGATACTTTGGAAGATTTAGAACGAATTAGAAAGATCATATAATTCCCATGAGTAAGAATAAATTTAATGTAGGAAATATTGAAATTGGATCAGATCAGCTTTTTCTGATTTCGGGTCCTTGCGTCATTGAGAGTGAAAAAATAATGATGTCCACTGCCGAAGAGTTAAAAAAAATAGAAGAACGAATCGGCATACCCATCATTTACAAGTCTTCATTTACCAAAGACAACCGCAGCGATGCATCTTACTACATGGGTCCGGGTCTTGATGAGGGACTGAAATTACTGGATAGAATAAAAAAAGAATTTGGATTTTCCATTTTGTCTGACGTTCACTATCCGGAGCAGATATCCGCAGCCGCTGAGGTACTGGATATCATTCAAATTCCAGCATATTTGTGTATGCAAACTACACTTGCCCTTGCAGCCGGGAATAGTGGCAAGGTTGTTAATATAAAACACGGTCAATTTCTAGCTCCAGAAAATATGATCAAGCCGGTTAAGAAAATTGAAACAACAGGAAACCATAAAATTATTCTTACCGAGCGTGGTTTCACACTTGGCTACAATGATCTTGTGGTTGATCCAAGAAGTTTTTATCATTTACAAGAGACAGGGTATCCAGTAGTTTTTGATGTGACGCATTCAATAAGAAAATACGGAATCCCCAGTGCAGACCCAAGTGGAGGAGCGAGACAATATCTGGAAGTACTTGGGCGATCGGCCATTGCAGCCGGCGTTGATGGGCTATTTATAGAAACACATCCATGCCCTTCCGAAGCATTATGCGACGCAGCCAGCCAGTTAGACATAACCAAGCTGGAAGAATACATGAAGCCGCTTATTGAAATTCATAATATTGTATCACAGTATCGATAGAGATTAAAAATAAATTAATGAAAAAATAATAACCATATGGAACTATATCTTGATTCAGCAGACGTTAATGAAATAAAAGAAGCTTTTGAAATGGGCTTTTTAGATGGGCTAACCACCACGCCAACTTTTATGCACAGGCATGGTATTACCGACATCGATGGCACAATTGTAGAACTTTCTAAAATTGTTCCTGTTCTTATGATTGAAGCTCTTGGCTCTACAGCAGATGAGATTGTTGCTGAAGCCAAAAGACAACATGAACTTGGGTTAGATAAAAGTAAAACTGTTTTTAAAATTCCTATTTCCATTGAAGGTGTAAAAGCTTGCAAAAGATTGAGAAATGAAGGTTTTCTAGTAAATATCCATTTGGTCTACACCCTTCAACAAGCCTACATGGCCATGGCTGCCGGGGCTACTTATGTTTGCGTTTTGGTTGGCCGAATGCAAGATCAAGGGCATGACGCTTTAGAATTGGTGGAAAAATGTGTGCAAGCTGTGGATTACTATGGTTATGACACCAAGATCATGTTTTCTTCTGTCAGGCATAGCGAACATGTTAGAAACGCTTTAGATGTTGGCGTACACAACATTACTGCTCCATGGAAAATCCTCAAACAACTTACTGAAAACAATCTTTCCGACTTGGGTACAGCCCAGTTTTTTGAGCATACCAGGTTAATGACCCAGCAAGTCAGAGATATTATCAATGGTGTAAATCCTACTGTGACAAAAGCAGATTCTATCCACGATTGTCTGGTGAAAATGACTGTTGGAGGATTTGGCGCAGCTACAGTTGTTGACAGTGCAGGTGCTCCTATTGGCATATTTACTGATGGAGATTTGAGAAGAATGATAGAAAAAGATGGGGGAGAGGCTGTAAAGGTGAATGTAGGAGATTTAGCTTTAAAGCAACCAAAAACCATTGAAGCAAATGCATTACTGATTGATGCTTCCAATTTATTTAAGGATTCTCAAGTTGATACGCTTATTGTTACTGAAAACAATAAAGCCATCGGGATGATTGATGTGCAGGATCTAATGAAACTTGATCAAGCTTAAAAACCAATCTATTTTATTTTATGACATATTTGTCATAAAATAAATCTACGATATTAAAACCATGCAAGAAGACATATTTACATCAAACGGAGGAAAGTTTATCATTCCTCCGCAGAAACTTCGCGATAATCTTCATAATGTAAAGGCCATCCTATTTGATTGGGATGGTGTATTTAATAGTGGCGAAAAGGGAGAGATACCTAGTACATTTAGCGAAGTGGACAGCATGGGTATAAATATGTTGCGGTTTGGGTTTCACATGATTCTTGGCAGACTTCCATATACGGCCATAGTAACTGGAGAAACAAACCAGACGGCATTTACATGGGCAAAAAGAGAACACCTAAACAATGTGTTTTATCAGGTAAAGCACAAATCTGAATTACTCAATGAATTGAAAAGAACACAAAATATTGAGCCTGACCAGATCATGTTTGTATTTGATGATATTCTTGACCTTTCATTAGCCAAAGAAGTGGGTGCTCGATTTCTTGTCAATAGAAAAGCCAATCCACTTTTCAACGCCTTTTGCATAAAAAATAAACTTTGTGATTATCTCACTTACTCATCGGGAAATAGAAATGCCATAAGGGAAATATCAGAGGTCACGCTTGATGCAATAGGAAAGTTTGACAATACACTAAGTGAAAGAATTGCTTTTAATGGTATTTATAAAAATTTTATTGCTGAGCGGAATTCAATTGAGACGCAATTTATGAAATCTGAAAAAGGTGCTTTTATGGAAAAGGATTTCAAATTGATTTCATAGCTTTTTTAAGTTTCATTTTCTTTATTAGATTTTTATTATCCTCTATAATACTCCAATTTATCTGCTTGTGTCTTAAGTGAAAGGAGAGTAAACAGCTGACATTAAATTCATAACTATAAATCCAGAATTTACACTATTTCCATCCTATAGTTCATAATCATAGTTATTTTTAGGGGATTGTAAATTTAATATAGTTTGTGAGTCGCCAAGTTACTATACCTCCTTTTTTAAAACGTATAATCAAGATATTGATTTGGGCATTTATGTCTATAATAATATGCTTTATTTCATTATCTCTTTTACTGCTTGTCCCTTCAATTCAAAATTTTATTTCCGACAAGGCTACTCAAATAATAAGTGAGAAGGCCAATATGAAAGTTGAAATTGGCTCCATAAACATTGGCTTTCCCAAGAACATTAAAATTGAAAATATATTTATCGCTGACCATGGATCTGACACACTACTGTTTTGTCATAAGCTGTTTGTCAACACCGATTTAATACCGATTCTTTATAAAAGGATAAACATAGATCACCTCCTAATTGAAGGATTAAAGGCCAATGTTTATAAAAGCAAATCGGACTCGCTATTTAATTTTTCGCCGCTTATCGATGTATTTGGCAAAGGCAAAAAGGATACTATAGTTAAAGCGAAATCTCCATGGGAAATTGGCTTTGACGAAATTGAGTTGCAATCAATCGAGGCATCATATCGCAACCAAGTTGACTCAAGTGAAATATTGCTTAACCTGGGGCATTTACTTATTTCATCAAATGCTGTCAATGCGTTAGAGGGAAAATTTGATATTGAAAAAATAGATCTTAAGCAAACTTCTTTATCAATTGTTATTGGTTCAAATAAGACTCAAAATAATGATAGTGCTCCAAAAAAAGATATAGTAAAATTTCCATTTGACATTAACTTAAATGAAGTGAACTTAGAAAGTTTACATTTTGACCTCAATACTTCAAGCGGCGACTTATCTTTAAATGCAGATTTGAATCGGGCAACATTATTACCTAAAAGCTTCGACTTAAAAAACTTCGACATTGAGATGGACAACCTTAATGTTGATGGGGCGGATGTAACTTTGCAAATTATACCAAAAAATCCAGATCAGACAATTGTTGCCTCTCCAAGTCAAATAATAGAAAACAGTAATGTTACATTTGCCGATATACCATGGAATTTTTTGGTGAACCATGCAGAAATAACCAACACATCTTACAAGATGGATTTGGATACTAAACCAAGAAGTACTATCGGAATGGACTACTGGCATATGATGTTCAGTGATTTTAATATAATTGCGGACAGCATATTTTTTAATAAAGACCAGACTGGGGCAAAAGTGCAGGAGCTCAATGTTTCAGAAATATCCGGCGCAAATATCTCCCATTTGGAAGGCCAATTTTTTATGGACAACAAATCTATCCTGGCAAAAAAAATAAGCATGGCAACAGACAATAGTACCATAAAAGGCTCGGCATCTCTCGGTTATTCATCTTTGCGGGAAATCGGTACTCACATCGAAAAACTCCAAATTATTTCTGACCTCCATGGATATATTGACATAAATGAAATATCTCCATTCACTTCTGTTTTGAAGAGCTATCCTTTGCTTTCGAATCTCAATAAAATTGAGGTCGAAAACATAAAAGTTAGTGGAACTCTGGACAATATGACATTAATAAATTGCAAGGCAGGCATAGGACAATCAACTAGTTTCCTGGCTAGTGGACATATTTATGGTTTACCCTCAACAGATATGAAAATCCAATTTGCTCTTGACACATTGACTACCTCCCAACATGACATTGTGCAATATTTCCCGGACACACTCTTACCCAAAAATATTTCTCTTCCAAAAAATATTGGCTTGTCAGCAAGCTTAAATTATCAACCAAAATCCATGGAATTGTTGACTTCTTTTCAAACAGAATTTGGAGGATTATCAGCAGAAACTCAAATGATTGATGAAAAGCTTTCTGTTAATTTTAATGTCAATGACATCGACATTGGAAAAATAATGAATGATAGTGCAGCCTTTGGGGAATTGAATGTGGAAGGGCAATTTGATGCCGATCTCTCAGATGGGAATTTTGATAAATTTGATGCGCAGTTTGATGTTTTATCCATGGAAATAAATGACTATTCGTATAATGGTATTCAATTAGAAGTTAATAGGGACAAGGAGACTTTTTCCTTTTCATCTTTCATCAATGACAGTGCAGTATCAATTGAAGCCACAGGTGAGGCATTGCTGCTTGAGACCTCAAATCATTATAACATGGATATCAAGATCCATCATGCAAATTTGAGAAAACTAAATTTTGTTGAAGAAGATTTCGAGGTGAAGGCGGTTGCAGATATCAATACAGATTTCACATCCGCAGATGATATTGAGGGGACATTTTCTTTTACGGATATTATGCTTTCCAATCCCAGAGGAGATTACAAAATCAAAGAAATAAATCTTGAAGCGGATATTAAAAAAGGATATACAAATTTCGATTTTACTACCGATATATTTGATGCATCGCTTACAGGGAATAGTAAAATCATGGAATTAAAAAATGCATTCAACAACCATCTTAATAATTATATTAAAGTCCCAGACTCGCTGTTAGTAGAAAAAGAACATCATTTTGATTTTAACTTAACGCTAAAAAATCCAGCCTTTTTTACTGATTTTTTAATTGAAGATATAAAGGATATTGCCATTGAGAATTTTTCAGCAAGTTATGACGGAGCCAATGATCTGTTTTTGGCCAATATTAATATCTCACACATTGATTACGCTAACTGGGAAATTGATAGTTTATCACTTGCATTTAATTCAGAAGGAGATTCCATCATATCGACTGTTGGGATTGAGCAAATTTCGTATGATTCATTGAACGTCAACAATTTATCCTTATCAACAAAGTTTTCCAACCAGCATGCCAATTTAATGCTTTCAACAGCGGATTCGAAAGACAGCATTCAATATCTTTTCGAAACCCATGTAGCACATATTGATAGCTCTTATGTTTTCAATATGTCTCCCGGTCAACTTATAATTGATCACCAGTCATGGAATGTAAACCCAAATAATAAGTTGGTTATCAAAAACAAAAATATAACTGTTGAATCCGCCTCAGCTATTTTTGAAAAGCAAAAAGTACAATTTGTGTCAAATAGCCAGCATCAAATAAAAATGATTTTTGAGCAATTTGACATTAGCAATATCATTGGTTTTTTAGAGCAAAAAGGAGAAAAGAAAATAGCAACAGGTCGATTGGGTGGCTTCGTAGAAGTAATAGCTCCTTTTGGACAAACAGAAGTAAAATCTGACATCAAGATTCATGACCTATCATTGTATAAAAATCTATTGGGTGATTTCACTTCTATCATTGACTTTATCTCCAATGAAAAGATTGACTATTCCATGATGTTAATCAACGATAATAACACCATAAAATTGGAAGGGAACTCGCAACTCAATTCTAATAGTATGACTACCAATGCCATGTTGAAAACTGACATTACAGATGCAAATATTTTTGATGGATTATTAAAGGAATATGTAACTGATTTATCTGGGGGATTAAATGGAAGCATTAAAATATCCGGGAACATGGATGCTCCGGAATTGAACGGACAAATGAAATTCGATGATTTATCCATGATCGTAAAACCTGCAAATGCCTTATTAAATGCAAATGGTTCAATACTGATAAATGAAAATAAATTTTCATTTGCTGATTTCAATCTTGCTGACAGTTTGCAAAATCAGCTTTCTTTTGCAGGGAAAATTGATGCACAGAATATCAAAGATCCCTATTTTGACATACAAATCCTCTCACCTGAATTTATGGCCATTAATAGTAAACCCGAAAAGGACAAAGCCATAGTTGGCAAGTTGTTGCTTGGTATTGATATAATTATTGAAGGAAACTTATCAGGTTTGAAAGTTAATTCCGGATTTACAATTAATAAAAAAACAGACATTATGTATGTAATGCCTGGCAAGGATCTGGAATTAATTACGGACAAGGGCATAGTGGTTTTTAAGGATTTTGAAAACCAAAAAGACAACATGATCACAATAAATCAAGAGCAATTTATTGGTGATTCAATTATATCGTCCATTCGAGGAATCGACATGACAGTAAATCTAAAAATCGACCCCGAAGCACAATTCAGTATTTATATTGATCCTAATTCGGGAGACATTACTTTTTTCAAATTAAAAGGAAATCTTCAATACAAATACAATGATATTCAAAGAGGATATTTGACTGGGCTTATTGAAATGGAAGAAGGTTATTACGATCTTTCATTTTATGGTTTGGTGAAGAAAAAATTTGTTTACGACCCAGGCAGTACTATTTCCTGGTCTGGCAATGTGATGGAAGGAGTGGTGAATTTTACTGCGCGGTATGAAGTGAATACCAATTCAGTTGGCTTAGTTTCCAATGAAATATCCAGTTACGAAAGATCTTTGTACAACCAGCGTTTACCTTATGAAGTGCTGCTCAATATTGAAGGACAAATATCCAATCCATTGATATCATTTGGCATTGAATTGCCTGACCGTTACAAAAATGATAATCCTACAATTGCTTCCAAACTCCAAATGCTGGAGCAACCAAGTATGGAATCTGAACTCAACAAACAAGTATTTGCACTTTTGGTAGGTGGCACTTTTATACCTGAAAACCCGGATGTGAACGAAGGGTCATCAAGCAATAATTTTGCTACGACAGCTGCAAGAAATAGTGTCAATGCTATCATGACTCAACAGTTGAATAACCTCACAGGCCAGTTTATCAAAGGAATAGATGTGGATATGGGGTTAAATACCTTTGAAGATTACGCATCAGGAAGAGCACAAACCCGCACCCAACTCGATGTAAAGGTGTCCAAAAATTTATTTAACAACCGGATATCGGCAGAAGTAGAAAGTCACATTGATCTTGAAGGTTCCAATTCTAATCCTGGAACACAAAGTACTGCAGGTATGACTGAGTTTGCAGTCAGTTACCGGCTTACAGAATCTGGAAATTATAGTATAAAAGCCTTTCGGGAAAATGCCTGGGATATTTTTGATGGTGAGATTCAAAATTCAGGAATAGCATTTATTTTCGTGAAGGAATTTGACAGCTTTAAAAGGAAAAAGAGCAATGACCAACCCTAATTATTCATACGAAACTAATATTTGGAAATTAACTTTGCTGGACTGCCAAACAAGTATTTTGATTATTTCAAATATTAATGCCAATATCGTTCGTGTTAAATGCTATTGTAAGTGAATGATACCTACCCTCATATCAGATTGATCACAAATCTTTATGACCTGTTAAAAATCCAGGCCATCTATTTCATTTTATTATTAGCATTCCAAAGCGCATGTACAGGTCTTGGAAAGTTAAGCCAAGGACAACAATTAATCACTAAAAACAGTATCGAAATTATTGATAAAAAAAATATAGAGAATTATAAAAAATTAAAAAGTGAACTGAGTAGTGAACTATCTCCAAAACCCAACGGAAAGTTTCTCTGGATGCGACCAAGTCTTGCCATTTATAACACATTCAAGGAGCCCAAAAATAACAAAGGAATTAAACATTGGCTGAAATACAAACTCGGTGAATCACCTGTGTTGTATGATGAAGATTATAGTAAAAAACTAAGTACTACTTTTGAAAACAGGTTATATCATCAAGGCTATTTCAATGCTCATTGCAATTTCAAAATCAAACCATTACCATCCGATAGTTTAAATAGCATTAAGTCGGTAAAGATAAAATATATAATACAGCCCAATGAGGTATATAAAATTGATACCATATTATTTCCAACCCCTATAGACCAAATTAGCAAAGAAATTAATTTGTCACAAAATGAGTCCCTAATTAAATCAGGCATACATTACAATTTGGGGGTGCTAAAAGCAGAAAGAGAAAGGATCGATATAGTGCTAAAAAATTTAGGATACTATTATTTCGACCCCGATTACATAATTTTCGAAGCAGATTCAATGCAAGGCCATCACAAGGTAAAACTCAAACTACTGCTGAAAAATGACATACCTAATGAAGCCAAGACAACATTCAATATCGACAAAGTGTATGTGGCAGAGGATTTCAGACTTAAGAATTATCACCCCGATACTACAAGCTATAACGATTATTCTATAGTATCAGCAACAAACTATATGAAGTCCAAATTGTTGCTCAAATCAGTATTTATTCATAAAGACAGTATTTATTCTAAAAATGATCATAACAATACGCTCAGACAGTTAATGGGCATTGGGGCATATAAATATGTCAATGCAAGATATGCCGAGTCGCCGCTTAATAAAAAATTACTGGATGCCATGATAGTATTGACACCCAGTCAAAAAATGTCGGTGAGTACAGAGCTCAATGCCGTTACCAAATCCAATAGTTTTGCTGGACCAGGTCTAAAACTAAGTTTCAAAAGCAGAAATTTTTTTAGAGGTGCGGAAGTTTTTTCAATAAATTTCACAGGGCGATTTGAAAAGCAGCTCAGTGGCGAAAAAGAAGGTGACACCGCTTATGAAGTTAGTGTCGATGCCAATCTGAGTGTACCTCGGTTTACTCCTTTTAAAACTAAAAAGATTTCTAAGCCTTACATCCCAATGACCAATTTTATGATTGGGACTGGAATTTATACCAGGGTTTCACTTTACAAATTCCACACATTTAATACGGGAATGGAATATACCATGAGAAAAAGCCAGTACCTTACTCATAAGTTCAAACCAATTGATATTAGCGTAACTGACCTACTGGAAGCTTCAGATGAATTCAAAGAGTTTCTATTGAAAAACCCATCTATAAGAAAAAGTTTTGAGGAGCAGTTTATAGTGGGAATGTCCTACAACTTTATTTACAATCATCTTAACAACCCTAAAATGCCTCAATATTACTTTTCTTTGGGAATAGACCCATCAGGCAATTTGCTAGGATTGGTTCATAATCTCACATCAAAAGAAAAAAATACACCCGAAAATCCAATTAAAATTCTTGGGTCGCCAGTTTCACAATATTTCAGATTTAGAATAGATGCACGATACTATATCAAGACAGGAAAAGAAGCCAGAATTGCCACACGGCTATATGGAGGCATTGGCATTCCTTATGGGAATTCTACTGTAATGCCTTATGTGAAACAGTTTTATTCAGGAGGCACAAATAGTATTCGAGCTTTTCGTGCAAGGTCACTTGGCCCAGGGACATACCACCCTGTCGACAGCTTAAGTAATGTTCTTATCGATCAGACAGGAGAAATAAAGTTGGAAGCAAATGTCGAATATCGCTTTCCAATATTTGGGTATTTAAAGGGCGCATTATTCACTGATTTGGGAAACATTTGGCTTTATCAAGAAGATTCGCTTCGTCCGGGAGGGAGATTTAATGTTGATTCTTTTTATAAAGAAATTGCAGTTGGTCTGGGAGTCGGGCTTCGAGTAGATGTAAACCTGGTAGTGTTACGCCTTGACCTTGCTTTTCCTGTACGAAAACCATGGCTTCCAGAGGACAATCGCTGGGTTTTTGATGACATCAATTTATTTAATTCTAGATGGAGAAAAGATAACCTTCTATGGAATATTTCTATTGGATATCCTTTTTAATTCGGGGAATAATTATTGAAATAAATGTGAGGGTTTTTAACAAACCATTCACCGTTAACAAGGTTAGTAATCAAGAATTGATAAAAATAGCGGGATGGAATTGGCGTACAATGAAACTTCTATAAGTTAATTAAAATCGAATAACCCATAATCAGTAATATAGAACCATCATTATGAAGTACTTCTTTCAGATACTTCAAAGACAAACTCATATGTGTTTCTACAGTTTTAATTGAAATGGAAAGTTTTTCTGCGATTTCTTTATTTTTGAGTCCTTCCCTTCTGCTTAATAAAAATACCTCTTTTCTTTTTTTTGGTAACTGTCTCAGGGCACTATCTATTCTTTTTTTTGTTTCCTCGTACAGCACTTCATTTTCGGTATCATTTTGATGTGCTTTATAATTTGAATATAAATATGATTCGTATTTCTTCTTATAAATATTCTTTTTTAGGTTGTTAAAGATCAGGTTTTTTGCGATAGTATAAATATAGGCATTGAAAGTAGATGGGTTGGAGATGGTTGTTCTTTTAAGCCAAATTTTCAAAAAAACATCTTGTACAATTTCTTCAGCTTCAGCTTCAGCATTAAAAAAAGTAAGGCTAAACTTGAAAATCTTTTCAGCATACATATAAAAAAGTAGGTTAAACGCTTCTTTATCATTATTCTTCAGACGGCCAACCAAATCGTCAAGATCGTTTTTCATTAAATTTTAGGTGTTATAGAATATAAGTTCACCAAATAGCATCATTATTCCTATTTTATTATACAATTGAAAAATGGAATACCCCTAAAAAGTAAGAATAAAATAAAAAAACACAATATAATTCAGGGTAAAACTTCATTCAACTGTATTATGACAAAATGAAAAGATGTGGAGTTAAAGTTATTAAAAAAATATTTTGAGAATAAGTGCTCACTTGAAGAAGCAAGACTAGTTTTACATTGGATAGAAAGAAAGGATGCTTCAATTGATTTGGAAGGAGAACTTAAAAATGCCTGGCAAAAAATAGATGTTTTACCGGGTAATTATTTAAAACGAAGCGGTGACCTGAAAAAGATTCATGAGCGGATAGAAATGGAAGAATTATACGGATCATTAAATTTGGATGATAATAAATCAAATTACCATCCAAAGGATAGACCTTCTAAATCTGGATATGAATTACAAAAACATTCCGGAAAGAGTAAATTTAAGTATTTTGTTTCGGGGCTTTTAGCTGCGGCCATTGTGGCGATAATGATTGTCGCTTACATTCAGTTTCCAAAAAAAGTTGAAAGCTTACCAGAAATAGCACAAGTTGAAAAAGTCACAGAATCCGGGCAAAAACTTTCATTCCACCTCGAAGATGGAACAAAAATTATTTTAAATGCCGGAAGTAAATTAATATACCCATCAAAGTTTGGCATAGATGAGAGAACTGTTCTATTAGAAGGTGAGGCATTTTTTGATGTCGCCAAAGATATCACGCGTCCATTCAAGGTCATTACAGAATCCATAGTGACAACAGCACTAGGGACTTCATTCAATATCAATGCTTTTCAATCAAGAGAAAAAATTGAAATCGCCTTGGTAACAGGTCAAGTTTCGGTAAATGGAATATCCGATGAACTAAATGCTATATTTCTCGATCCTGGAGAGATGGCCACAGTTTTAAAGCAAGATCAAAAATTAACTAAATCTTCCTTTGACTTTAATTTGCAAGTATCCTGGAAAGATGGTCTTATCTATTTTAAGGACGCCGGATATTATGAAATAGTTAGCAACTTAAAAAGCTGGTATGGCATTAACATTTATGCAAATAAAGTCCCTGAAAAAGAGTGGAAATTCAGCGGAAAATTTGAAGACGAAACGCTAGAAAATATTTTGATTGCTCTACAGTTCGGACATGAATTTGAGTATGAAATAAAAGGAAAAAATGTAAAACTAAACTTTTAATATATGGAATATCTGAATAGTACCTAAAAATCAAAAAGTAGCTAAAAACGAGGCAGCATGATCCGGTTGGAAGCAGAATCAATACTAACCTCGCTTAAATTAATTTTTATCAAATTAACACATTAAAACTATGGAAAATTATGTACTAAGGCAAATTACTATGTTGAGTAAATGGACATTTTATGGACTTATCGTACAGCTAATTTTTACTAGTCTTCTTATTGCCGCTGACGGGCAAGCACAGACGGTAAAAAGTGTACGCGAGCATTTTATCAAAATTGAGTTCAAGAATAACTCATTAATAGAAGCGTTCAATAAAATTGAACAAAAAACAGGTTATAATTTTGCTTATGAAAAAGGAGAGATAAGCAATAGCATCAGGTTAGACAAGAAATACAATGGAAAAATTGCTGTTTCTCAAGTTCTACTTGACATATCTGAAAAGGCCAATCTTAAATTTCGACAAGTCAATAAGAGTATAATTGTTTCTGAGAAAAACGGAAATTACTCTAATGAACAAAGGCTCGAGATTATTATGCAGGGTGTAACCATCACCGGAAAAGTAACTTCAGCTGAAGACAGTGACGGACTACCCGGTGTAAACGTAATTGTACAAGGGACTGCTCAAGGTACCGTAACTGACGTTGAAGGAAATTACTCTCTTGAAGTTATTGGGGAAGAATCTATTTTGGTATTTAGTTCTGTTGGGTATGTTGAGGAGGACGTTTTAGTAGGTAATAAAACCGTAATTGATTTAGAGTTAGTAATTGATATCACTGCATTAGAGGAGATTGTTGTTGTGGGTTATGGTACGAAAAAGAAAAGTGACATTACTGGAGCGATTACGTCTGTAACACCAGAAGACTTTGATAAGCAGCCTTTATTTAGGGTAACCGATGCATTGCAAGGAAGAACATCAGGAGTGAGTGTAAGTAATTACAATGGTGCTCCGGGCGGTGGTGTAAAAATTAGAGTCAGGGGATCAAATTCACTAACTGGTAGCAGTGAACCATTGGTAGTAGTTGATGGGATAGTTGGTTTGTCATTGGGTTCAATAAATACAAACGATATTGCATCTATCGAGGTATTGAAAGATGCATCCTCAACTTCTCTATACGGTTCCAGAGGAGCAAATGGTGTTATTTTGGTAACTACAAAAAAAGGAACTAGTGGGAAACCACAAATTAATATTGATGCCTACTATGGTATTCAATCCGTTAGAAAAAAGATCGATTTGCTTGATGGAGCACAATTTGCAAAAGAGCTTAACAAAAAAAGGGCAGCTATTGGGGCAAATGATGCTTTTACTGCGGCAGAAATTGCTGAATTAGAAAGAACGGGAGGAACAGATTGGCAAGATGAAACCTATCGTGATGCTCCGACTCAAAACTACCAGATTTCCATGTCCGGTAAGGAAGGAAAAATAGGGTATTTTATTTCGGGTAATTATGCAGATCAGGACGGAATAATTATCAATTCAAATTACAAAAGATATACGCTAAGAAGTAATCTGGATTTTGATATAAGTAAAAAAATAAGTGTCAAATTCAATATACTTGGTTCTAGAGAAATTGGTCACAATAATGGAGCAACCCGAGGGCTTGGCGGACCTCCTTCAGCATCTCTAATATTTGATCCGACTAAACCTGTCATTGATCCGGATACTGGGAATCCTACAAATGCTTCTAATTTCGGTTCTATCTCAGGCAGTCCTATTTCAACAGCACTTGGTAGAGAAGTCGATCAATTTACTAATAAAGTAGAGTCCAACTTAAGGTTTAGATATGATATTATTGATGGCTTAAGTTATTCATTTACCGGTGGTGCCCGATTATCCAATTCAAGCAATAACAGTTTTTTAAATACTTGGGGAAGTAGTTCTGGAAATGCCGATGGTAGAATAAATATTTCAGAGTTTAATTCATGGCAACACACAAGTATGTTGGAATATGCCAAAAATTTGGATAACCATCGATTTTCCGTAAAAGCTGTATATGAGATACAGAAACTACAATCAAAATGGACGCAAGCTAATGGCTTAAACCTTCTCACACCTTCTGTAGGTTACGACAACCTTGGATTGGGTGCAACTCAAACAGTAGGATCCGGTTTTTCTGAGAGAGAAATCCAATCTTATATAGGAAGGGCAGATTACGCATTTAAAGATAAATATCTAATTACTGTAACAGCCCGTGTAGATGGGTCTTCTGTTTTCCCTGAGGAAAATAAGTATGGGGTATTTCCATCCGCTGCCATAGGATGGAGATTATCGGAGGAAAGTTTTATTAGTAATATGGATGTGTTTTCTAATTTTAAACTTAGAGCTAGTTATGGTATTACGGGTAATCAGGCTGTTGCCCCTTACTCTTCACTGCCTTTACTCAGAACCGGGATTAATTATCCAATAAATGGTGGTTCTTTAGCAATTGGTGTAGCTCCTGGCAGAGCAGCAAATCCAAATCTGAAATGGGAAGAAACTGCTCAGATTAATATTGGTCTTGACTTGGGCTTCTATGAAGGTAGGTTAAATTTTATTGCTGATTACTACAAGAAAAATACTACTGACGCCTTATTATTCATCAATGTCCCAAGATTTACTGGCCAAAGTACCGTTCTTAAGAACATTGGCGAAGTAGAAAACAAAGGATTTGAATTTTCTTTGGATGCCATAGTATTTGATGGCGAATTTAAATGGGATGCAAGCTTTAACGTGGCCTTCAATAAGACAATAGTAGTCGATATTGGTGGTGAAGATGCAATTTTTCCTGGTGCGCAATATGGTGGGGGAGTATCGATTGCACCTGCTATTATATTGGAAGTTGGGGAAGAAGTGGGTAATTTTCAGGGCCTGATCTACGATGGTGTTTATAGAACAGAAGATGCTGTAGAAGCTGCAGAATTTGGCTTTATCCCTGGAGATTCCAAATTTAAAGATGTCAATGAAGATGGCGTTATTAACAGTAGTGATATTGGTATCATGGGCAATGGGCAACCTGATTACTTTTGGGGATTTAACAATACGTTTACTTACAAAGGCTTTGAATTAAATATGTTTTGGCATGCTGTTCAAGGATTTGATGTATGGAACTTGACAAGAGGGTATCTTTATGGTCAAAATGCAGATGCACGAGATGCCACAACTGTTGATATTCTCAATCAATGGAGTCCTACAAACAACAATAGTGATGTTTCTGCTTACAGTAATTCAAGTAGAGAGGCATTACAATCCAGCAGATGGGTAGAAGACGGGTCTTTTATTAGGCTCAATAACATTAGTCTTGGCTATTATCTGCCAGAATCTTTGTTAGGTGATACGTTTATAAAAGGAATTAAGGTGTATGCAAGTGCCCAGAACATTGTTTTGATTTCTAATTATTCCGGATATGACCCTGAAATAAATTCAGGTGGAAATTCAGATGTTGATCAATCAATTGATTGGGGAGCATACCCAAACCCAAAGACAATCACTTTTGGCATAAATATGAAATTTTAGACCTCAATTTTAGTTATAAAATTATAAAAAATAATATCATGGATAAATTAAAAATATTATTCACACTCGTCTTTGTAAGTGCATTGATGTTTGGTTGTACCGATTTAAAGGAAGAGCCAAGAGGGCTTCTAACTCCTGGTACCTTCTTTTCTAATCAAGCTGACTTAGAAGCTTCAGTTACAGCGGCTTATCGCCCTTTAATGTTAGCATTTGCTAATACCCAAGCTGCTATCCCTGGAATGGGCGGTGATGATCTCACAACTCAAGGTGGTGGAAATAAAGAACCTTTTCGGGAGTTTGATCAATTTAAAACCTCTCCAAATAATGTGTGGCTTACTAGTGATGTCTGGAATCCATTATGGGAGGTAATATATAATTCGAATAACGTAATCAATAATTATAAACTTTTGGAGGAATCCGAAGCACGCAATGCGGCTGCAGCGCAAGGATTTTTTCTGAGAGCATATACTTATTTTTATATGGTTAGAATATGGGGTGACTTACCATTGATTACAACAGAAGTTCCAACGGGTGAGGAATTTCGCGATCCTGTTCAAACAATTTATACTCAGATAATTTCTGATTTGCAATTTGCAGAAGCCAATTTGGCTGACAGTTGGCCAGGTGAGCCGGGCAGACCCACAAAATGGTCAGCCAAATCTTTACTTGCCAAGGTATATCTTACCAATGCAGGCTGGCCGTTAAAGGACCAGTCAAAGTATGACATGGCTGCATCAAAAGCATTAGAAGTAATTAATAGTGGTCCATATGCTTTGCTTGATAATTATGCCGACCTCTGGCTAGTAGCAAACAGTAATAATACAGAAAGTGTATTTTCATTACAATTCTGTGCAGAATGTGGAGACTGGAGTTATGGCTTGTGGTGGTCAGCTTTTTCTATTCTTCCAGAAAGCGAAGAAGGTGGATGGGATGATTTTTATTCTGAAGTAGCATACTTCGAGGATTTTCCTGATGGCCCAAGAAAAGATGCGACATTCCATACTGATTTCATCAAACCAGACGGTACAATAGTTCCCTGGAAAGAGTCAGTAAGAAAGCATCCATATTTTGCCAAATGGCGAGATGGAGGTCATGATCCGGCTAATCCCAGTAAAGGCAAAAAGGCCTCAAGTCAGAAAATGTATTTAATGCGCCTTGCAAATGTGAAATTGATTTATGCAGAAGCTAAAAATATGTCAGGAGGAGCAGATGCGGAAGCATATGAGCAACTTAACCAGATAAGAAGAAGAGCGGCAGGATTGCCAGTTACAACTCCTGATGGTTCTGTTGATTTGTCTGGGTTGTCAGTCGAAGAATTTCACGATGCAGTAATTGAAGAAAGGAAGTGGGAATTTGGAGGCGAATGGGAAAGATGGTTTGATATGACCCGAACTGAAATTGTTGAAAAGGTCGTAGCTGAACGTGATAATGTAGTAGAACTGCCAATAACTACAACAGTTACCAAAGACAATTATTATGCTCCAATACCAGCAAATGATATGATTCTAAATCCCAACTTTGTGCAAAACCCATGTTGTGATTGATCGTATTTAGTTAGTTAAATATATAGAAGAGTCTGTCTGTAAAATCTAAAAGATTTATGGTCAGGCTTTTTTTTATTTATTTTAAGAAAAATCATCAAAAGTAATTTTGGACTATATCTGCTCCTTAATAAAATAAATGTTGTCCAATAAAACAGCATATATTTTAATGTAATAAAAGTAATTATGAAAAAATTTATCTTTTCCACCTTGACATTCCTTTTTATTAATGCAGCGTTCTGCCAATCAGTGCAAGTGTATGAAGGCAGAGAAACTATCCCAACTTATAAACTAGGAGCCAATGAGCGGAGTCCTATTTTTTATACTGGAAGAGATGTTCAGGGAGCCGCAGGACATTTCTACCCATATCCTGCACAGATTAAACTTGGTGATCAGCTTTCGGATGTCACTTATGATATGGTTTACCTTGAGAATGAATATTTAAAAGTAACCATAATTCCAGCATTGGGAGGTCGGCTTTTCTCGGCTATTGACAAAACCAACGGACATGAATTATTTCATCGCAATAGTGTAGTCAAACCTGACCTGATCGGAACACTCGGTGCGTGGGTTTCGGGTGGAGTGGAGTGGTGTTTTCCACATCATCACAGACCAACCACATTTTTACCTTCCGACTATATTCTTGAGCAACATGAAGATGGTAGTGCTACTATATGGATTGGCGAAACTGAGCGTGGTCTGCGACTTAGAGGAATAATAGGAGTTACTCTTCATCCAGGGAGTTCGATTATTGATGTTGATTACAGACTCAATAATACCGCCACAACAACTGAGAACTTTTTATTCTGGGCAAATGTGGCTATTACATCAGATGAAAATTTTCGAACGTTTTGGCCTCCTAATCAGGAGGTTGGTGTACACCACTCTCAATCAAGTTTCACACACTGGCCAATTTCCAATGAAATATATGAAAGCATTGATTATACCAAAGGGGTTGATCTAACATGGTGGAAAAATCATCCTAATCCCACCTCTTTTTTTATGTGGCATCCAACTAAAGGTTTTATTGGCGGATATGATTATACCAAAAAAGCAGGTACCATCCATGTAGGAGATGTTTATGAAAATGCCGCTTCAAAATTATGGCAGTTTGGCCCCGGCCTTCAAGGTCAGAATGCAAGACGTAAACTTACCGATGATGGAAAAGCGTATGTAGAATTAATGACAGGTACTTTTTCAAACAATCAACCTGATTATAGCTGGTTCTCACCGCACTCTGTAAAAGATGCCAAAAATTATTGGTACCCACTTCGAGATATTGAAATCGCAAAAAATGCTACAATTGATGCAGCAGTTACTTTGCAAATGAAAAATTTAAAAACAGTATTCTATGGCTTAAATACTACTCGACTTTTTAATAATGCCAGGATAATAATTAAATATGATCAAAAAGAGGTGGTTTTAAAAAGCATGGATATAGATCCGGCTCATCCATTTACAGCTACATGGGAGAGTTCAGAAGAACTTGATATGTATAAACTGTATATTGAGGCACAAGATAGCGATGGAAATGTACTCGTTTCTTACGCACCTTACAAACCAATAAAACCTGAATTACCCGAGGTGGCCCAAATTCAGAAAGCACCTAATGAAATTGAATCAGTTGAAGATTTGTACCTCGCAGGTAGATTCGTAGAACAATTTTCACGACCTTTTCATGATGCTGACGAATACTATTTGGCAGCACTTAAAAAATCTCCGAATGATTCAAGAGTTAACATTGCCATGGGAATTCGACGAGTAAAGCAATGGAGATTTGAAGAAGCGGAAGAACATTTGCTAAAAGCAGGCGAAAAATTAAGAATTCAATATGTTCATCCAAAAGAAGGAGAACTTTACTATTACCTGGCCTTGGCCCAACTAGGACTTGGGAAAAAATCTGAAGCCTATCGGAATTTCTTCCTAGCGACCTGGTATTACGAATGGTATTCAGCCTCTTACTATGAACTGGCCCAAATGGAAAGTAAAAAGAGTAATTATAAAAAAGCACTTGAGTATATTATTAATGCATATTCAACCAACAATAATGATGGTAGAATTTTGGTTCTATACAGTGCTTTGCTTAGAAAGTCCGGAAAAGATACAGAAGCACTGGAGGTAATAGAAAAACAAATCAAGTATGATCCACTCAACTTTGCCGCTTATTATGAGAAAGAGTTATTGTCTGAAAATTTTGCACTCTCATCACTTCAAAAGAATATGCAAGATGTAGATAACAACTATCTTGAAATTGCTACGGGTTATCTACGCTCAGGAATGTATGAAGAGGGCGCTACACTTCTATCATCTCTGATAAACCCAGAAAACCCATTGATTTATTTCTATCTCTCATTTTTCAATTCAATGGCTAATCAACTAGATAAATCAAAAGAAGCACAAATTAAAATTTCTACATTGTCGCTAGATTATTGCTTCCCTTACAGAATTGAAACAGAATCTGCTTTAAAATTTGTCATTGAAAATGATGCAAAAAATGCAGTTGCATTCTATCTGCTTGGAAACTTATTATATGATAAACGTCCAGATGAAAGTATATCTGCTTGGAATAATGCTGTTAAAATTAACAACGAATTTGCCATTGCATGGCGCAACCTCGCTTTTGGTGCTTTTTATCACGAAAATGACGTAATGAAAGCTATTGAATATCAGAAAAAGGCAATTGGATATGATCCAAATAATTCTATTTGGTATGCAGAACTTGAAGTTTATTACGACAAATCAGGTGCCGATATGAATGATTGTCTTTCTATTTTGGAAAAGAACGTAGAAATAGTGAAGCAGAATATCAATGCACCAAAAAGCCAAGTGAAATTATATAATTTGAATGGAGATTATGATAAAGCCATTCAGCTTTTACAGTCACACCATTTCAGAACTTGGGAGGGTGGAAGAGAAATATATTGGCATTATGTAGATGCTCATGTGCTAAGAGCTTATAAGTTAATGGGTGAGAACAGAATGAAAGAAGCACTAAAAGATTTAAGAATAGCCATGATATACCCAGAAAACCTTGAAGTAGGGAAGCCTCTAAATGATGAACGCAATGCTTTGATATATTATGCTATTGCCCAGGCATATGATAAAATGGATAAGAAAAATGATGCAAATAAATACTATGAGTTATGTGTAAATGCAGAAAACATATCATCCTGGCCAGATCTGAAATACTATCAAGGAATGGCTTTCAAGAATCTGGGAAATGATGAAAAAGCTATTAAGCTATTTAATGAGTTATTAAAAACTGGATTAGGCATTATTGACAATAACATAGACATTGACTCAAATGTAAACAAGTCAATATCAAAAGGCTATTATTATATGGCATTGAGTAAGTTCGGTACTGAAGATATAACAGAAGCAGAAAAACTACTTTCCAAATCTGTTAGTGCTTATAAAAACAATTTATGGGCAATGCATTTTCTTTCGGAGCGACAATGATTTACTAATAATTGATGAAATTTTATACTAATTCTATAATAATGACTTAAGATAATTATGAAAAATTCTAGAAGAAAATTTGTGAAGAAAATTGGCATTGGTTCCACAGTCCTTTCAATTGGGGGGGTTATACCTGGGTTTAGTGCTAAAAAATATTCGCAAATTATGGGAGCTAACGAACGAATACAAGTTGCTGCAATAGGTGTTCATTCAAGAGGTAAAGCTCATATTCAGGCTATGACAAAATGCTCAAATGTCACAATAGATTATATTTGTGATGTTGATTCTAGGGCGGTAATAGAGGCAGCAAAAATAGCAGAACAGGCTACAAAGAGAAGGCCCAAAATTTACGAAGACTTCAGAAAACTAATTGAAGAAAAAGACCTTGATATGGTAACCATAGCAACTCCAGAGCATTGGCACGCTCCCATGACGATTTTGGCTGTGAAAGCAGGTAAGCATGTTTATGTTGAAAAACCATGTGCTCACAACCTTTATGAAGGAGAAATGCTTACAAAGCTAGCAAAAGAAAACCCCAATATAGTTATACAAATGGGGGTTCAGGGTCGTTCAAGTCCTAGAAATATTCAAGGTATAAAAGATATTCGTGATGGCCTTATTGGTGATGTTTACTTAGCTAAAGCATGGTATGCAAATAAACGTAATACAATTGGCACAGGTAAAACAGAAATTGTACCGGAGTGGTTAAACTGGGATTTATGGCAAGGACCAGCTCCTCGCAAAGATTACAAAGATAATATTGTTCATTATAATTGGCACTGGTTCAAGAATTGGGGAACTGGTGAGATGGGAAATAATGCTATACACCAACTTGATGCTTGTCGTTGGGCACTTGGTGTGGATTACCCCGAAAAAATCAACTCTTATGGTGGTAGATTTCATTTCAATGACGATTGGGAATTTTGTGATACGCAGGTTTCTACTTACAAATTTAAAGATGGGAAACAAATCATTTGGGAAGGTAGAAGTTGCAATCCATTTAGGATGTATGATGCCTCTAATGGAGTTATTTTTTCAGGAACTAAAGGTACAATAATAATCTTGCCAGAAGAAGACCACTACACAGCCTATGATCTTGACGGAAAGGTTATCAGGCAGAAAGGAGATTTCATAAGTAAAGAGCAACCCGATTTAATTGGTTTAAGTACAATGGGGCTAACTGTTAATCATTTTATAAATACGATGGAGGCAATTAGAGGAAAAGATTTAGCGCATGCACCCATTTCTGACGGTGTTAAATCTAATGCTCTTTGTCTATTAGGAAATATTGCTCAAAAGCTTGACAGAACATTAACAGTTAGTCCATTAGGTAAGATTCTTGATGATAAAGATGCTACTTCAATGTCATCCAGAAAATATGAACCCGGTTGGGAACCTGTTGTATAACAGATTTGTGAACGCCACTTAAGGAATTGTTAGAAACATTATGTACATGATTTTGCTAATATTTAACCTATCCAACAATCAACTTATTCATTCACTTATTTAGACGAATCGGGAGTGATTATTGGGTTTCCAAAAAAATTAAATATTTTTAATTAAACTTAATCAAGTTCGAATAATCGTGAGATGCTTACAACTATTTATTTTAAATTTATTTTTACTTGCGTTAATTATCATCTCATGTGAACCTACAAAAGAAAATCAGGAAGATTCTCAAGACAATACATTAAAAAAAGAAATTAATATTAGGTTCACGGAAACCACCAAAGAAGCTGGTATTGAATTTAAGCATGAATCCGGTGCATATGGTGAGTTTTTTATGCCGGAAATTTATGGACCCGGAGCAGCATTCATCGATTACAATGGTGATCATTGGCAAGATATCCTTTTGGTGGGTGGAGGGTCTTTTGAGAAAAGTGAGCAGCAAAAAGTTCAGGGGTTGGCACTTTATCGTAACAATGGTGATGGTAAATTTACGCAAGTAACAGGTGAGACAGGACTCAAAGATATCACTAGTTATAATTTTGGAATTACTATAGGAGACTACGATGGTGACGGCGACGATGATTTTTATATTACATCTCTCACCAAAAACTTATTGTTTCGAAATGATGGAGGTAGATTCAATGAAGTTGCGCACAGCGCAGGAGTTGCGGGTAAAGATGTTTGGAGTACTGCGGCTATATTTTTTGATGCTGATCTGGATGGATTTTTAGATCTGTATGTTGGTAATTATGTGAGATGGTCTCAAAAAATAGATAGGAATATTTGGTGCTCATTGGATGGAGAAACCGATAATTATTGTCATCCCGACTTATATGATGGTGAACAAGGAGTATTCTATCACAATAACGGGGACGGAACTTTTAGTGATAAAACTAAAGATAGTGGATTTATTGGAGGAAAGGGCATTGCTCCAATAAAGACTCTAGGACTCGCCCAATTGGATTTCGATAAAAATGGTTGGCCTGATCTGACTATGGCAATTGATATGAAAGCTGATCTGCTTTTTCAAAATATGGGTGATGGAACTTTTAAAGAAGTGGGGATAAAAGTAGGAATAGCCTACAATAATAGGGGGAAACCCAGGGCAGGAATGGGGATAACTATTGGAGATATTGACAATAGCGGATACGAATCTATTATTGTTGGCAATTTTTCCAGGCAGCCAATCAGTGTGTACAGATCTATGCCTAATGGACTTTTTAAGGATATCGCCTACCCCACACAAATAGGGAAACCAAGCTTTCTCACACTCACTTTTGGAGTCTCACTTTTTGATGCCGATCTTGATGGTGATTTGGATTTATCTACAGCAAATGGACATGTATTTTATAATATAGAAAAAACAATGCCCCGTTTCTCTTTTAAACAACCACAACACTTTTTTGTGAACAATGGCAAAGGAATTTTTACAGACATAGCAAAAAATATGGGTGATTACATGAGCGATTCTCTGGTTGCACGTGCAACAGCCTACGCAGACATTGACCTGGATGGTGACCTGGATTTATTGATTACTGAAAATGATGGCCCGATACATTTATTGAGAAATGATACGCAATCTGACAACCATTATTTAAAAGTTTTGTTACGCATGGAAAAAGGCAATACAAATTCCATTGGAGCTAAAATAGAATTGTTTCTCGGGGGAGGTAATAGGCAAATCAGATACGTCAAATCCTCTGATAGTTACATGGCTCAATCAGAGTTTCCGGTTACATTTGGCCTGGGACTTGAAGAAAAAATTGATTCCTTAGTTATTATCTGGCCAGGAGGAGATAAGGTTTCATTCGATAACATTTCCTCAGATAGTTTTATAGAAGTCGTAAAGGGCAAAGGATTTGCCAAAATTTTATAGTTCTACTTTACGAAAATAAAGCTGAATCAGGAAAAATAAGTTTGACGATCAAACCTTGAAAGATTTATAGTATGATTCAACCTTGATTTCTTTAACTGAAAGGTATTAACAAGTGAATCCTTCAAGGTTTTTATGCAAATTGAATAAAGACAGTTAAATTCGAAAAGTAGAAATAGGCTCAGTTTCAAAATACTTAATAGTTCAGATTGACTCTTCGCTGCGATCCATTATATTTATAAATAGCTATCTCCTCCATATCCATCGGAAATGAAACTTTTCTAGTAGATGATGAGTTGAAGCCGTTCCCATAGTACAGCTCCACTTTCTGAATTTTATCTCCAATTTTCAAAGTGTAATACCAATCATCCGCTTGAAATGTGATCCATTTCGAATTGAGAGCTTGTAGATATGTCATCGCTTGAAGAGTTCCATTGTTTTCTGAGATTAGCATAACCTTATTATTTCCAACACTTATTGTAGCCATGGATTTTTTATCTCCATCTGCAATAAAGTTGGATAAGGCAGGGGGTTCAGCTTTCCATTTAAAATTTCCCTGGTTGATGAGCACATTACCAAATGACGCATCGTAATACCCCGTAGTAGTTTCTTCTGAAAGACTATTGCCCACCAATATTAGATCAGGTAAGTGATCTGCATTTACATCGTCTACTAAAGTTCCAAATACAGGAGAAAATTGAACTTCTGTAGGTAGTGGATGAATAATAAAGCCATCTTTGCCCGAGTTTTCCAATACTACAGATTCCATGGTTTTACAATCCATCTTAATCGAATTGGCCAATTCCTCCTTTAAGAAAGCATCCTTGAATGAAGTTTTTCCATATTCAGAAAATGTGCTAAATCTATTTTTCATTCCTGGGATGAGTTCCAATAACACATTGAATGGGTGGACTAAGTAAGATTCATCTCCTGCATATTGGGTGATGATTGGGTCATTAACTCCATTCTTATCAAAATCTCCAGAGTAAATCTCAATTGGTTTTTCTTTGGAACATTTAAAAAATGAATTGAGGCCATAGTTGCCTAAAATGTAGTCAATATCCCCATCCTGATCAAAATCGGCTCCATTTACGCTATTCCACCAACCTGTAGTTTCTTCGAGCTGATAAGTAGCAGTTTCATTGATAAATTCACCATTTTTATTTATTAAAATTGTAATTGGCATCCACTCCCCTACTATAATTAAATCAGGAGATTTGTCATTATTGACATCTGTCCATAGGGCTGAAGTAACCATTCCTAATTTTCCTTTTTGCTCTCCCAATAATTTGGACTGATTTACAAAAACACCATCTTTGTTTTCAAGAAGATAACTTTGTGGAGTCAAAGGATAATTTCTACCAATTACCCTTCCCCCAATGAAAAGATCCAAATCTCCATCCAGGTCATAATCACTTGCAATAACACAAGATCCCGAACTTTCAATTTTCGGTAAGGCCTCTTCATTTTGTATATAGTAGCCCTTGCCATCATTCATATAGAGACGATCTTGATACTGTTTGCTTTTCGCTGGCCAGCGATAACCTCCAGAAACCACGTATAAATCCAGGTCGCCATCATTATCTGCATCAAATAGCAGTGTGCCCAAATCTTCATAACTGCTATCAGCTTCGATATCTGTTCTGGAAAATGTACTATTTGCGTTTTGTAAGAATAAGCTAGACGATCTTTGCGCATCTGCACCAATAAAAAAATCATCCATCCCATCTTGGTTAATATCTCCTACAGTAATTGACGGACCATATTTTGAAAGATAATGAATCAATGATTTCGTGATTGAAAAATCAATGGATATGACATCATCGTGTTTATAATTTAAATTGAGTTTATCTGTAATATTTTCAAATTCAATTTCATTTTTAGAATCAGTAAATTGATAAATATAGCTGGAATCAGAAAAATGACTATTTCCAACTTTAGCGAGAATCATAATAATATTAACAGATGGGTTTATGATTTTTTGTATAGTACCATCATTCCATTGAAAAACCAATGAATCTATTTGCCCTGATTGGCCCAATCCAATGTGTATATCATTATCAATAGTTGATTTGTATCCACGATATATTGAATACTCAAAATACTGTTTGTTGTCTTGTTGGTAAACCCAAACCTTTAAGCCGGTTTTTTCATACTCCTTTGTTTTTTCATGAAATCTAATTGATAGGTAATTGGAATTATTGCTTGGTTTTTCTGATGACTGAAGTCGATTTTCGTATAATGTTACTTCTTGGTCAATGTTATTTAATATAATATCTAAATCTCCATCGTTGTCAAAATCTGCATAAGCTGTGCCATTAGTAAAGGTGGGATGAACCAGACCCCATTCTTTAGATTTATCAGAAAATGTGAGGTCTCCTTCATTTTTAAAAATGAAGTTTGGCAGTTTCACATCGGGTAAATTATCCATTGCATTTATAAAAAAATTGCGACGTGATTCTTCCGTACCAAATTGAGAACGCTTACCAATATCTTTGATGTAATCTAAGTTGGTAACATCCTTCCGAAACCCATTTGTTATAAGTAAGTCTTTCCAACCGTCATTGTCAAAGTCTGCAAATAACGGTGCCCAACTCCAATCTGTCTGAAACATCCCTGCCAGAAATCCTATTTCACTAAACCTATACTTTCCATCTTTGAATTTGCCTTGATTTAACTGAAGCGTATTTCTCATAAATTGTGGATGATACCCAAGTTGCAATCCGCCATAAAACCTGCCTAAATTAAGACTGGGGATCATCATTTTTTGTCTATAGTTAGAAACCGGGAGCATATCAACGACGATTACATCAAGCAATCCATCATTGTTGTAATCGGCAATATCCATGCCCATGCCATTATGGGTAAAATGCGAGAAATATTCTCCCGCACTTTCAGTAAAAGTGCCATCTTGATTATTTATCCAAAGCAAGTCGTTTGAGATGAAATCGTCAGCGCAATATATATCTAACCAACCGTCCTGATTTATATCACAAATCGCTACGCCAAGGCCGTAACCTTCTTTTAATATTCCTGATTCTTTTGAAATATTGGTGAATGTTCCATCTCCTTCATTGCGGTAAAGTCGATCTGTGCTTTCCGCCTCTCCATTTATGCGAATTTTTTTAAGCGCATTTCTCTTGGATCCATCCTCGGCATTTGTCAATAGAAATAAATCAAGGTCCTTGTCTTTGTCAAAATCAAAAAAAACACCCATGGTACTGTATCCATTATCATTGAGTCCATATTCTTTTGCCATATCTCTAAAATGAGGAATGCCATCGTCGTCGATTCCTTGATTGATATAGAAGATGTTTTCACGACTTTTCCCAGGTTCAAATCCTGCAATGGAAATATAAATGTCTTTGAGTCCGTCGTCATTTATATCTGTGATAGCAACTCCAGTACACCAGCGATCTGTTGACAATCCTGAAGATTCTGTTACATCCTTGAATATAAGACCTCCCTGATTCAAATACATTTTTGAACTGACCATGTTTCCAGAAAAAAACACATCTTTCAATCCATCATTATTCAGGTCAGCAACTGCGACCCCACCCCCATTATAGATGTATTCAAATGTTATTCCGTTGATGGAATCTGATATGGTGAGCAAATTTTTAAAGTCCAAGCCGGTATGGGAAGAAGGCAGGAATTTAAAGAGCGATTCTTCTTTGATAAATGTGCAATGAGAAACAAGGAAAACAAACACTAAAAGGAAAAATTGGACTCTATTCAAAACTGCTATTTCTTGTGACTTGGAGATTATTTTTAA
>CAYREN010000013.1:0-28692 GCA_964423255.1 uncultured Roseivirgaceae bacterium
ATTTTATCTTGTTGATATAATGATTGTTAAAAAACATTCTACTTTGTATTCATTTAATTACTCGCTTTTCTACAACATGTGCGAAACTTCAGTTATTAAAAAAGCCGTCTTTTCTTAAAGCCTGTTTCTATTTTGTCCTTTATTTCTAATACCTTGTCATCGAAATACTTTTTAATATCTATCATATTTAGTTTATTGCCGGCAGTTGCTTGCCATAGTTGCTGATTAAAATCATCTATTGTTTTTTCGATTTTTTTAAGGTCTGTTTTTTCGACTTCTTTATTTATCGTCAATTTTATTTGTTTGGAAAGTGCTTCTAATTCCTTTGTCGAGTTATTTGACAGTTCATCGTATTCATTCTTAATTTTATTAAATAATTTTTGAAGATTACGGTCTGATTCCTCAAAACTTTTACTTAAGATTGATTCAGTTGTGGATGAAACATCTGTTATAGTGTCATGATATTTGGTGCTCAAATCAGTCATGTTTTCTTCAAATATACCAGTTAAATCAGACAAATCCTTTTCATGGGTTGCAATCAGTTCTTTTGTTTTATCCACAAGCTTTTCCAATTCTTTGTTATTCTTCACCACCTCGGGAGTAATAATTCCCAACTGCGTACTATTTTCATCGAATTTTTTGATTGTAAGTTTTAGATTGCCATTAATATTATCAACTTCCTCTACATACTTTTTATAATCTAATGCAAGATTTATTGTCATGGTTGAAAACTGTTCATATTCCTTTTTAAGACTCTTTTTTGATTCTGAGATAAAATTCTCAAATGTCGTATTGTTACTTTTTATGTTCGATGTAACCGTATTTGATAATCTCTTAATCTCCGCTTTTAGTGCTACATTTGTTTTACCCATAAAATCATTTGTATACTCTTCAATAGTCGTTAAATTGTCATCCGTTTTTTCTGACAGCAGGTTCAACCGGCGAATTATTATTTCTTCAGTGGCTCTGTTGTATTTATTTAGCCAAATAAGTACAACAACAATTAATGTGATGAGTAATAATAAAATGAGTACAAGAAAAGTCATTACTTGATCGTTCATAATGCATTAGATTTATTAAATAATTTTAATTTGAAGTATTTTCCCTTCAACAGGAAACCACTTATCTTGTTTCTTTTCAAGCAATCCCGAATTTTTCACAATAATATTTTGAGAACCGTTATCCTCAACAATATTACAAACAGGTTTTAAAAATGATTTTTGATTGATAATGGAGTTTTTAACGATTTTATCTTTATTCGTTAAAAGAGAGTATTCTCCGATACTTTTACTTTTTCCTGTAATTTTTAATATATAGGCTGAGCTTGGAAGATCGTAACTGGTTTTTTTATCATCCCAGAAAAAACCTTGCGGGTCGGGGAACGGGAAAAAATAAGTATCAATCTGTTCTTTTTCAACAACCTTTTGGGGAGTAGCTTTCGGATAATCACTGCCCTTTTCAGCTTTTACAGGCCTGTCGTAATTGGTTTTATGTATAAATTTTTCCTGAGACTGAGGATGGGATTTGTTTTTAGTATTCTTTTTTTCAAACGAATATTGCTTCTGATGGGGAGTTTGTGAAACAGACTCTGCTCTGTGAATATTCTTTCCTGAAAGTCTTTTTCCCGGTTCAAGGTATGGCTTTAATTGATGTTTTAGTGTTTTTGTTAACCAACCAAGGGGTAGATAACTGTTTTGTAGCTGCTTTTGTATTTTCCCTAAAAGTTTTTCCCATTCTATCGTGTTATTTTTAGCATGAAGAATGATCCTTTCTTTTAGTATGTTGTACTCCTCACTGGTGCACCGGCCTCCTTTCCTTTCGTTTTCTAGCATGTTCAATATTTTACTGCCATTATAATTCATAGCTTAGACCATTAAAAAATCAGTAACTTATTCGTATTTTCACTTTTTTGCCTTCCGATACCACCCATTTATTATTTTGTAATTCTAACTCTCCCTTTTCAACAACTGAGATGGTGTGACCGGATAGATTACCCGAAATATTACAAATCGGCTTAAGAAATGCTTTCGGATTTAATAAGGCATTCTTAATGATCTTTTCATTATTTGTTATCAAACTGAACTGTGCCCGTTTGGGATTGTTTTTCATGAGGTTCATAATGAACGCCGAATTATTTTTTATTTCAGAATACTTATTGTCATCCCAAAAGAAACCTTTAGCATCCGGAAATGGAAGATAATAAATAGTCTCATCCGGTTGATCGTTCCATGTGTTGTCTTCCTCATTTAACTTGGCCAGGCTTGTTTTCGGGGAATTAATTTTATGTGGTGGTGGCTGACTGTTTGTAAAACTGGTTTCTTGTAAACCAGCCATGGTTTTTTCAAACATTTCTGAAATTTGGCGATTAAACGCCTTATTTGAAACAATAGATTGTTCTATTTTTGAAATTATTTCTCCTCTTTCTGTTCTATCTGTTTCATTACTGTTTTGTAATACCCTTTCTATATCGCTTAAATTATTGCTCAATGCCTTTATGACGTATTGAGTTTCCTTAATGTTTGAAGTGTTAATTTTTATCTCTTCATCAATGTGGGATAATTGTTTCTCTGCCATTATCCGGAATTGTTCTATTTGTTTGGTCTCTAAATTTTGTAATAATTTGTATATAAGGTTATTACGAATAACATAGAAAGAAATAACAATTACGAAAAGAAAAAATAATAAAATAGATATGTAAGCAATCGTACTACCTATACTCAGTAAAATAAAACCTGTTTCATTCATCACTTTAAGAAAGTTTAATCATTAATTTTCTTCCTCCGATTATACTCCACCGGTCATCTCTCAATTGAAGTTCCCCCTTGTTGATTACTTCGATTGTTTTACCAGAGAAATTATTATCTATGCTTTCACATACTGGTTTAAGAAAACTGGCCGGATTAGTCAATGCCGTCCTGATATTTTTTTCGTTTTTCAAGTCCAAGGTAAATTTTCCCCTCGTGGAATTCTTATTTTCTAATTCCAAAATGTAAATGGAACTACTCACGGGTGTCTCCGATTTTTTATCATTCCAAAAAAAGCCCTGCTTGTCAGGGAAAGGCAGGTAATACTTGATTAGCGGAGGAGGAGGAACGGGAATTGCTTCCTGTGGTTTTTCCGCAAAAGATTCCTGCGTTTCCGCCCATTTCTCCATGGCTTGTTTTAGGGTTTCCATACGTGAGTTATACAAACCCAAACTTATTTGTAGCTCACCCAACTCGTTTACTACAGATTTTATCCGGCTATTGATTTCAACTATTGTCTTATCGTAATGAGGAAAGGTTGTTTTATTAAGATAGTCAATGGTGCCATAGTGGGGGCGATGCTTTATTGATTTTTGGTACTTTGAAATGATAAATATTATCCAAAACTGAAGAAACAGAATAGATAAACCTAGTATAAGATAAATAAGTAAGTTATTCGCTTTAAAAATTTCTAACAGCAATAAGTTTAATACAAAATGATTCTTCATTGTAATGATATTTTTAAATTCCTTTGAACTTATTCAATTCACTTTCGTCGGTAATTACCTTGGAAAAATCGTAGAGATAAGCTCTGAGCGGTACAAAAAACAGCGTTTCGTTGAGTTCGAGTTCTTTTTCCACCAGCATCTTGTAGTTAATGGTAGAGTCGAGCACATTGGTAATGTTACCCATGTTGTTAAAATATGCTAATAATTTGTCGGTATTATAGCTTTTGTCCACACCGAAGTTGTTGGGCATATCACATTCAAACCAAAGGCGTTCAAAAAAATAGGAGATAAACCCGGTGTAATTTTCGGCTATTTTACCCAGTATTTGTTTGTCGTTGCGGAGGTTTTGGTACGAAAACTTTTTCTTTGTTTCATAATCACCAAAATGAATAACCGTATTATCGTCGCCCAATGGAATATAATAGTTGTCCACATCAGCAGTGGAGTTGTTCAGTATTTGTTTTAATCCTTTTAATCCCCCAATAGCTGTTGATTCTTTTGGGTTATCCAGTATTTGTAATTTTATATTTGGGGTTTCTTCCAAACCAAATACAAATTTAAAAACCATGTTTACCATATTTGCCATTCCTTTGGTCCGGTTCAAATCTTTGTTTTTATTGGGTATTTCCAGCAAACGCGAACCATTGCCGCTTAAGCCGATATACGAGGGAATTTCATCCGGGTTATGGGCTTTTAAGATTTGGGCGGCATGATAAAAAATAGCAGCATTATGCAGGAGGAACAGGAGCATAAAATCTTTATCTGACTTCAAGAAGTCAGCAAATTCTTTTATGCCAAAGAAAAATCCAATCAAATCTTCAGAGTTCAATTCAGTAGAATCATAAATATATTTCAGGATGTCGAGTTTATCTTCATCTTCATTATCCTCAAAGATTTTTTTCATTATCTTTTCATATTTCAAGACAAATCCATTATCTTTTGCTTTGCCTATTTTAGCTCCTTTATCGTCAAAATTTATCCCACTATCGAAAAGATGGTTTCCGGCAAACCGGAAAGAGCATGTAAGGGTAGGGTTGTTGTTTTTAAAGGCCAGAATATCCGTTGTCCCTCCGCCTATATCAATATTAAGGAAAAAGCGACCGGCACCAAAAGTTTTTTCGTAGCTGTAAAAAGGAGCCCACGATTCAGTTATATTATGAAGCCTTTTTGTGTTATTTTCATTTTTGGAAAAATATTTTTGGAAAAACTCATCCCAAATATTATTAAAAGTAGTTATTTGTCCCGATCCCATACTTAAGGGCTTAAACCATAAGACATCGGTTTTGGCTGGGTTTTTTCCTTCCATCAAAATTTTGTTTCTTCCCATGAGAATCAACTGTTCGAGAAATGCTTTTAATCTGTTTTCTGCAGCTTTATTGATAACGTCTGACACTTCCCATTTCAGATTAGAGTAGGCATTGTCAAACCCGTGGCGAAGCTTTTCATCTCCAAAGGCAAAAGGTATATTAACACTTGATAAAATTCTGATACTATTTTCATTGGCTGCATCACAATCATTATCCTGATTAATAATGGTTGGAATAGGAAACGAATATTGAGATTTTCTCCCGATTAATGAAGGCATAAATTCGTTTAATTGTAAAGGGCGAAAACGTAAATCATGTCGTGAGTTTATGTCAAATTGATCAGATCCTTTTATGTCCTCTACATCGGTAATAGGTTTGTGAAGCATAACAAACTGTATATCTTCCGGTTCTTGGGCATATTTAAAAGTTGATAGTTTCCCGGCGTTACCATTTGCCGAAACAGCTACAAAAGTGTTACTTGTCCCAATATCATATGCAATACCCGTTGTTGTATCTGACAACGAATTAATTACAGGCATTATCGGAATTAATAATCCTTCAATCTCAATATCGTTTACAAGTGTGAATATGCTTATGAAATCGAACCGTATGTCGTTATCGTTATCTTCAAGGCTTTTGGATATTTCAATATATTTTGAAACAACGCCAAGGCCTTCGGCCTCGCGGGTTCTGACAAAAGTATTGGTAATTGGAACCCTAAACATTTCATTTCCGGAAATATTTTCCCGGAAAAAAGAGCAATCTATTTTAGAAGTTTCATCATTAAAAATGGCAATTTTATAATAATCATTGTATAAGTTGTCTTTTAATTTGAAAAACGGATAAATACCCATGAAAAATATTGAAGGAATAATAGCTCCTTTGTCATCATCTTCGAGATTATCCGGGTTTATTTTGTTATAAGTTCTTTTAAATGTAATCTTGGCTCTGTTGTTGTCGGCGTGAATAGGAATGTTAAGTTCGACAACAATTGAGCCTGAGTTGTTTAACCTTGTTATACTTAAATTCTTTTTTAAGTCTTCAATAGTAAAAAATCTGAAATAATCCGGTTTTATGGGCAATAAAATATTCGAAACCATTTTTTCTTTGTTCCCCGCCCAGAATTTAGCATCGTTTATTTCATAATCAAGTTCAATTATATAGCTTGAAAGAAAGTCGTTTCTGATAATGTAAGGATATTTTATTTCGTCAAATCCGGGCAAAGTTCTCTTATCAAAATTCCTTTTATCAACAGAAGGAATATTAATAGTACTATCAAATGGCTTTCCTCTGAAATAGTTCCAGTGCGGATTTTTCAGGTTATTTTTCAAAGCAACCGGAGGGTTTTTCAAAAGTTTGCTGGTATTGATAATAAAATCACTACTTTTTATTTCTGAAATTACATCGGCAATCTGTATTTTAACATATCGGTATTGAATATTTGGTAAAACATTCAAAACACTTTCATTAATATACAAAATCTCTTTTTCCTCAATTTCATCTAAATGTTCTCCAATTCCTATTTCATTTACGTATTTTTTAAATTCCTGATCTGCAATATGATTCCTGTTTACCTCAAGGTATTTGTGTACAGCTGGAAAGGCATGAATAACACTCGGCTGTGCTTCAAAAAACAGGTTGATAAACTTTTGAAATTCTATATTTCTTTTATAAAGTGGGAGTATATTTGAAAAAAACACCCGCCCGTCATGGTTTTTTATGGTTTCGGTTATCTTATTAGAGGTTGTAAAGAAGCCCGTAAAAGGGGAGGAGCCTGCAAAGACTTTATTTTCCAACAATAGGATAGAAATTGTATTAAAAGGATTTAGAATATTATTTCCTAAATATCTATTGTCTTTATTGTAATTATTTATGTACAATTTAAGCACATCGGCCAAAATACTCCTTCCCAGATTTGGAGACTCCTGTAAGGCTTTCAGTTTTGAAAAATCCCATGTAACTAACTTTATTCTTTCTGACAATCGAAGCTCATCAAAAGAAAAAAGCATTTCATAAACGTCAAGACAATCCGAAATTAGGCGATGATACGTTGTCTTACCATCAAGGGAATTGGTGTTTTTGTTGATAAGATAATCCTCAACAACATAATTAAATGCAGTTTCAAAAAGATGTATTCTTGCAAAAGGAGATGGAATAGATGTAACGGGAACTTCGATTTCACCAATATTATCGGTTATTTTTGTTATCTTTTCTTCGTTATAAGGATTACTTTCATACTGGTTCCAAAAACAATGGTTTGCAGTTTGATTATTTATTAAACTTAATTTATGTGCCATGACTTTTAATATTTATATCTTGAATTATAAATTTGTTCTATACCACTCTTTAGAACATCCATTAAGCGGAGTTCATTGGACGACAAGTTTTTGCTGATTGTTGAACTTACAACGTCAGTAAATATCTGATCGAATTTAATGCTGTCTTTATGAAACATTTTATCTACTCTTCTTGCCGGTTTTTCATTGACGAGGGTAAACAATCTTTCTGGTATAATATTAATGTTAACAAGATCGTTATTATCATCATTATAATTTCTTGAACGATCGAAATAGTTAATGAAAGGAGTAAATTTTCTGCCATGCTTCTCATATTCAAGGTCAATTAGCCAATTGTAATAATAATTTCCAACAAATGTTCTTAATGCAATGGAAAAGTCATTCTTATAAAACGAAGCAGGTATATTGAGGTCATTTTTCCATGCCAAACTTTTATCATTCAAAGCGGCTTCAAAGTATTTGGTAATATAAATGGACAAGTACATAAACATAATGAGGTTTTTGGCAAAGAAGCCTTTTTCTTCTTTCAGATGATTGAGATTCAGCTGTTGAGTATCCGTATCAATCCCAAATTCAAAATATTTACTAAACCGACTTAAATCATCGATAGTTTTTGCTTGCGGCTCGTAATCGAGGAAGTCTATAACTGCCTTTGCGGCAGCCATTTCAATAACATTGCTCGGGTTTTTTTGATGGGATCCCCCCTGAAAATTTTCATAGTTGCTTTTTTGTGTATCGCCAATGTAATACAGGCAATTGATTAAACGGCTAATATGTCTGTCATAGTATGATAACGCTGCCTTTGTTTTTGAAATAAATGTATCTGAATTAATGGCGCTTTCGTTGTTTTGAAATTTTTCCACATCCACTTCAAAATAAGGTAAAACTGTTACCGCCCCAATAATTGATGAGTTGATTAATCCAATGTTATTCAAACCGCTTGTACTTTCGCGAAATACTTTTAACAATAATGGCAAACCGGCTGCGCCTGTTCCTCCAAAAATAGAATTTATAATGAAAATTCTGTCTCCTTCGTGAAAATCAAGTGTAAAATCTTTAAAAGCTCTAGAGTCTATAATGTGATGTAAAACAATACTCCCAATATTCGGGTTCCCTAGAAAACCGTTTTCTAATTTCATTGTGAGATCCTCATTGCTAAACAAAAGGTCAATAAGAAATTTGGTTTCTTTATGGCCACTTGCTGTCATCCCTGAGTAATCAAGCATGTCCCCTAGAGTGCTGTAATCTAGTCCGCTAACGTTTAATTCCTTATGATTAGAAATTCTTGTTCTAAAGAATTGACTAATAAGCTCATCACTTGATACGTTTGAAAACAGTTTGTTATTCACTTTTCGATAATCGGAACTTATCCGTCGAAACTGTTCTAAATCACCGTTATTGACGTCAGTATCTATGATAATAGGAACAATTTCTTCGGTATTTGCGGTCATGCCGGATGCCAAAAGCATAGTTAACGATTTGAGTACCCTTGTTCCTGTGCCACCTATTGCAAAAAGATATAGTTTAGCCATATAATTATTTATTTAAAAAGATTAAAAGGTATATATTTTGAATACCGACTTAAACTATTTACAAATACGGATATAATAAAATAAAAAATAAATCCGTAAATTAAACCGTTAACAATGGAGAAAATCCAATAATCGATATTTATTGCTGACAAACTGACGGATTCTCCTAATCCAAATGCCAGAATAGAAAGTGTAGCTAAAAAAATAACCAGCATATTGATCAGGCCAACAACTATCCAACTTCCTATATTTGAATATTGATCGGTTGTTCTTCCAAGTATTAGATAATAGATAAGGCAGAAAATAATACTTGAGAAAAACAAGATTAAAAATGAGATTAAAAATCCATGTGTAAGTGTAAACACCTTGAATGTGCTATTTGTTGGCACAAACCAAAAATAAAAAGAATCCATATTATTTAATTTTTTTAAAGTTTAATTTAAAAATACAATTATTACCTTTTAAAAATTTATCCCTAAAAGCATCTGTGATAATGTTGAACGCATACGTTTTACCTTCCAATTGTTTAGCTGTTTTATTTAAATCATCCATTATATTGGCTTGTTTTATCCAAATTGGTTCCCTTTTGATAAGCGACAGAGAAAAAGTAGTATCGGATACAGGATTTAAATTACTGATCGAAATTTCAATTACATGAGTAAACTTACTTAGTTCATTCGCAATTTTATCAGGATGGCTAAATTTACTAAGCTTATTTTTTATATAACTGCTTTTTCTATAAACAGTATATCCTATCTTCTTTTTTAAATAAGAGTTATCGAGTTGCAAGTTGTTACGTAAATAAGAAATGTTTTGAATAAATCCGGGAAATTTGGACAGGTTAATACCAATTGCGAAGTTTGCTGTTTCCCCTTGTGTATAATCAATCAGAGTAAAATTGTTATTATTAGAAATATAGATCTTCCCTTCTCCTGTATTCTGAACTAATGTTAAATCAGGGGTTTGCGTTATTTTAAATCCGTAAATAAAAGAATGATCATAATTCTTTAAGATATGTCTTTTGAGCAAGTAAGACAAGTTTTGCGGACTCCCAAAAACCCATATATAAAACGGTCTTTTATGCATTGTTATTCCATGGCCCAGAAAAGGTCGTTCCGAACTGTTTTGGTCATAATACCAGTTCCCGTTGAATTCACTATAATATTGGAAAAGTAACGCTGATATTTTTTTCGCGTTTAATAAAGAATATATGGCAGATCCCACTCGGTCTTTTTCGCCATTGTTATCACCTATATCAAGTATGCAATCAGAGATTAAAAAACTAATGCCGTTCTTATAATTATTATCATCAATAATCTGTTTTAGTATTTTGTGAATGTAGGTAGAACCACCATTTATTAATTTGCCGTTGAAAAGGCTGTTTATAAACTCTTCTTTACTTTTTTTATATCTCGTAGGGCTACTACTTATTGTATATAATTCAGGTGTTCCAATTTTAGAATCTAAATCAGTAATTAAATAAGGAACAATCTTCTTAATTGTGTACCCGCTATCGTTTATGCTAGGTTTATTTATATATCCTTTCATACTTGCGGATGTTTCAAGATAAATCTTAATGCTTTTTATAGCAGAGGCTGTAGTTTTTGGTATTTTGTCAGACTTACATTTAATACCTGAAACCTTATAGGTAACATTCCCGTTTTTACAACCTATGATAAAAAGAATTCCTAAACTAAATAATGCAATGTATTTATTTTTCATTTTTAATAAATAAGATGATTAATAAGAAATACTTCTGTGGCAGAATAGTTGACCTATACATTTATTACATCTTTATAAGGATCCAAATTATTATAGATAGAACAAAAGGGGTAAGTCCCACAACAGCCCGATTCTTTTGTGCTCTTTTAAATTGTTCAATACTATTCCATCTTTTATTTTGCCATGCCCACTCATCCTCTTTTGCACCAAGAACGAATATCATTATTATATTTACAAAAGGAATAAAGCAGAGTAAAGCGATAAAAGTGTTATTAAATATTCCCCATAACCAATTGAAGAAAAAAGCTCCCCAATTCCATCCCCTTAGTTCTGGTGGCAACATTGCCAATTTTCCTTGTCCGGATGTGTTTTCCATGATATTTGGTTTGTTTAATTTATAAAATATATATCTTTCATTGGTCTCATTCGTTAGTTGAAACTATGCACTTTCAGTGCAAGACTTCCAGTTGCTACACAATTTATTATCTTTGTATTATGAAATAGCACAGAAGAATGGGGCATACTGTGTCTGTTCTGACTGCACATATTGTTTGTGTTACAAAATATTGTTTTCAGGTACTTCAAGGAGACATCCAAGTAAGGTGCAGGGGCTTGGTAAAGCAAATATGTGACACTGAAGATGTGCGAATTCTGAAAGGTGTAATTAGTAAAGATCATGTACATATCCACATTGAATATCGTCCTTCTCAAAGTATTAGCGAACTTGTAAAACGCTTGAAAGGGAGAACATCTAGTCGCCTTCAAGAAGAATACCCTGAGCTTAGTAAAAGATATTTGGGAATGCATTTCTGGGCAATAGGTTATGGAGTTTGGAGTACCGGAAATATTACAGATAAGATGGTTCAAGAATATCTTGACCATCACCGTGATCCTTCTAACTTGGAGAATGACAATATTATATTGCAGTAAGAATTTCATTCTTTCTTTTTTTGAACCTATGGACTTCAAGTCCATAGTGGTTTAGTTTAATAATACACCGCTCCAACTCTCTGCCAACCATAAAGATTATTGAACATCCAGATGAATCCATTATAATCTACG
Organism: uncultured Roseivirgaceae bacterium; assembly: GCA_964423255.1. Taxonomy (GTDB): domain Bacteria; phylum Bacteroidota; class Bacteroidia; order Cytophagales; family Cyclobacteriaceae; genus JAAUQL01. Next base: position 11,393 of record CAYREN010000013.1, read on the forward strand.
CCATAAATATTGGTTTGATAAGGGCTAACCGGATTTACAAAATCCCACTGAAACATTTGTGGCTGCATGGATACTGCGCGATAACCAATCATATTAAGCCTGCCAGTATATGGGTTGTACGATACAATGTAATTGTCGGACATAAGAAAAAATGCCCGATTAGAATTGAAATTAACAATCTTAGCTATTACAAAACGCCGTGGCCTGTATATATCGTTGTATTGAAAACTGTTCGGTTGTTGTTGAAAAACATTTCGGCTGCTTGAAATTATTCCATTCCAATTTACGGCAGGCCTGCTTCCTCCCGTAATATTAATGACAAATTGTGGTTCTTGTAACGGAACTTTTTTGTTAACAAGCCTTGAGATTTTAGTTAAAGTAGCCGTTCTTTCTTTTGTTTTTTCTAATATTGTATTCCAATCTGCAGAATTCGAAATGGCTGTTTGCTCTTTTAATTCTTCAATAAATGATTCTGTAAAATATCCACCATCATCACTGGAAACTACGGATGTTTGACCCGGTTCACTCGAAGATGCTGAAACTGTTCCTCTGGAGTATTCAAACAATTCTTTATATCTTTCCGGATTTCGAATATTCAACGCTAAAGAGGCAAGGCCTTTAATGCTTTTTTCAACAGGAGTGGGAACATTAATTCTACTATTACAACTCTCATCAATTGTTATTGTTAACCTTGCTCCTTTACTGTTTAACTGATTTATTACCCATTGAAATGGTACACTTGTAGAGCTAAGTTGTGAGGTTGTAATATTATCTTTAGCATTGTATCCTACAAATAAATTGGGCCACTGGTCAGTCTGGTTATCATATCGAAACCCGTGCCCCAGATAATAAAAAATGATAACATCATTATTGTTGCAATGAATACCGTTGATTGTATTTCTAAGATTATAACTTGAAAAGTTATTCCCTGTTAAATAATGTTTTTTTAGCTTAAGATTAGTGTACCGGGGTATTAATTCTAATTCATGATCAATGTCTTTGAATGATTTTGTGAGGCCTACACTTAATATTGTGTTAGGCATATTAGTTCCTGCCACTATAATAGCATAAAGTGTTTGTGCATATGAGGTTAGAGAAAAACACAAAAATAAGAATATGCCAATTATTTTAGCATTGTGTAAAATGATATTTATTAGTTTCTTTCTCACTATTTTCATGTTTCTATTTCCTAATTGGTTTTTTTAATATTTTCCCCAACGCCTTATTCTGCCCCTCCGTCCTCTCAATAATCTCATCTAATTCTTTTTTAATTTTTAAACACCGGATTTTGGGTTCAGTTTTTCGGCTTTCTTTCGTTTTGGCTTTTTTATGTTTATTTGCTAGCATGGAAATAGTTTATTCGGGTTATGCTGGTTTATCTCTTTTGTACAAATGTAGGGTTATCAGCTCCCGTTTTCCAAATTTATGACCTTGATAAAATCTGTACAAAGTGGAAAGAGTACCTTGATTTCTTCTGTACAAAATAGCATAAACGACTGTCGTTTAACTGTTAACTCTAACGAAGATTTTCTTGAAAATACCGTCATTCCACTCCCGTAAAACCAATAATTTTATACATTTGTACAATATTGAACTAACACTACAAAACTGTACAAATATGACGTATTTTATTAGAGATATTGAAAAGGCGATAATTACTGCTTCAAAATCATACCCGGTAGTTGTTGTAACTGGGCCGAGGCAATCGGGAAAAACTACCCTAGTTAGACACTTGTTCAGTGATATGCCATATATTAACCTTGAATTTCCGGATGTTTCCGACATAATTCAAAGTGACCCGAAAGCCTTTTTTAATAAATATAAAGATGGTGTTGTTATTGATGAAATTCAACGTGTACCGGAACTTATCCGTTATATACAGGGAATTGTTGATGAAAGAAAAGCAAAAGGCATGTTTATTTTAACCGGTAGTAATCAATTTTTACTCCTAAACAAAATTACCCAGTCATTGGCCGGACGGGTGGCATTGTTTAAACTGTTACCGCTGTCCTTACATGAAGTTGGCGAACAATTGGCCAAAGCCGACACGAACAGTATAATTCTTACCGGGTTTTATCCTGCGGTAGTCTCTGAAAAACTTCCTCCGTATTCGATATACCAGAATTATTATGACACTTATATTGAGCGGGACGTAAGAGAGATGTCAAATCTTAAGAACTTAACAGATTTCCGGAAATTTGTAAGGTTATGTGCCGGGAGAACAGCTCAAATTTTAAATGCTAATGCCATTTCTAATGATATTGGCCTGTCTGTTCATACCGTTAAAGCATGGCTCTCAATTTTAGAAGCATCTTATATTATTTTCATGCTGCCCCCATGGTATGATAATATTCGCAAGAGGCTTATTAGATCACCTAAAATTTTCTTTTATGATGTGGGTATGGCCTGCTATCTGTTAGGAATTGAAAACAATACACAACTTTCGAGAGACCCGCTTAGGGGTGCCTTATTTGAAAATATGGTTATTATGGAATTTGTTAAATCAAGGTTTAATAAAGGTTTGGATAGTCGTTATCATTTTTATCGCGATAATCATGGTAATGAGATTGATCTTATTGTACGGGAAGCTAATAATATCAAGGGTGTTGAGATTAAATCTTCCCAAACCTTTCATAAGGATTTCTTTAAAGGTTTAAATTATCTAAAAAAATTATATGGAGATCGATGCAATGACAATATGCTCGTGTATGATGGGGAAAACATAGGGAAAATCAATAATATTGATGTAATGAATTTCAGAAGGCTTGCCCGAAGGCTGTGATAATACAAGAAAAATGGTTAATGGTTAAAACACTGCAAGTTTGTTTCAAATGCCACGAATTTACGAATTAAATTGGTTTTTCGTCATGTGCTAGGCCAAATAATTAAACTTACGAACTATTGGGACATTTGAATTCCGTTTGGTTTGCCAACAAACTCAAAATCCATTTAAAAACTCAAATAAACCATCCTCATTGGTTAGCCCCAGTTTTTTTCGCAGCCGCGAGCGTGCAGTGTCCACACTTTCCGAACGTATCCGGGTGATGGCTGCTATCTCTTTGCTGCTCATGCCGAGCTTGAGCAAGGCACAAAGTTTTCGTTCTGTTTTTGTGAGGTCAGGGAAACGTCTGTCAAGTTCTGAATAAAAGTTTTCATGTACTCTGGCAAAACGAATATCAAATTCTTTCCATCCGGTTTCGTCCATGTTTTGTTTCAACTCGGAGATAATTTCCCGGATTAATTTTGTGTTGGTTTGTTTGAAATCACCGGAACTGCTGATAAGTATTCGTGCTACTTTATTGATAACCTGGTTTTTAATAAATATTTTACTAACATTGCAAATAAGGTCTTTATTTTTTAGCTCCAGTTCTTTTCGGAGATTTTCATTTCTCTGTAGAAGTATATCTTCTTTTTGTTTTTTATTCCGAATTACATAAAGCATTATTAATAAAGCTATTATGACAACAAGGAATCCAACAAAAAACGATAAAAAGAACTTCTGTTTTTTTTGGGTAATGATAACTTTTTGGTGGGCAATTTCCTGTCCCTTGTTGTCCACATCGTATTTTACTTGCAGTTCCTCTATGCGGCTTTTGTTGGCAAGACTTAAAATGCTATCCTTAAGACCAATATAGCGCTTGTAGTAGTCAAGAGATTTCCTGTAATTATTTAAAGAAAGGTACAGATCAGACAAAAGCCGGTAACCGTTTTTCACATCATCTCTGTCTCCGATCTTTTTTGCTTCATTTATTCCGGTAACAAGGCAGAATATGGCTTTGCTGTAATCCTCGAATTTTATATACACCCGGCTTAATCCGAACAGGGCTTCTGCATATACACTTTTGTTTTGTATTGATTTGGTGGTTTTGGCAGCCTGATTTAATAAAAGTAGTGCCGAATCGTAGTTTCCCAGTTTAGCATAGATATTCCCAAGACTTATTTTTGCATTGGCAATATCATTTTTTGAAGCAAAACTATTCTTGTCCAACATCAGTTTTAATGACCTTATAGCATAATAAAAGGCAGAATCATAAATACCGAGATTTAAATAGACCTCAGAAATATTATTATAAGAATAGGCTATTCCGAGATCAGGATAAGTATTATATCCTTTTCTCCTGTTTGATTCGGCTACCTGTTCCCGGATATGAAGCGCTATCCGATGATATTTCAATGCTTTATAATAATCCCCCATTTTAATGTACACAACACCCATCAGTTCATTACAGTTCCAAAGATTCCCGGCCTCTTTCGGCGCTACCCAGTATTTAATAGATTTCAGGATATATTCAATTGCTTCAGGATAGTCTCCAAGTCTGAATTTTATAATCCCAATATGATAGAGAGAAATCCCCGTTTCGTGCTGCAAGTTTAATCGTTGATTTATCTTTAAGGCTTGGTAATAATTCTTTAAGGCTTTTATGTAGTCATTTTTAACCATGAGAATAACACCCAACCTTTCGCGAATGAATGCAATTCCATAATCATAATTTATTTTTTGGAAGCGCTTTAAAGCCGTGTCCTGATATTTCAATGCAACGGCAAAGTTATTTGCAAAAAAATACTGATAACCTATAGAACTTACTGCATAGCCAATGGCTTTTTGATAATTTTTCTTTTCGGCATAGTTTAAGGCCTGCTGTAGTCTTTGAATTTTTCTGTTGAACTGCTCTTTGCCATGAAGGCTGCCGGTTAATGAATTAAAACTATGTGCTTCCTGATAATTATAGTTGTATCTTTCATCCAAATCCAACAACTTTGTGAAATAACCAAAATATCTTACAGTATCGGTTGCTGAATAAAGGGAAACAAGAGACCCTAAAATAAGTCCTTCCCTTTCTCCTTTTGAGACTTTTAAGATATTCACCAGCGAATCAATTTGTTGCGAAGTTGTAATACCCTTGACTGGGGTAATTTGTAATATGAGCAAGCTAAACAAGAAGAAAGAAATACCTCTGTAAAAATGAGCCAATTTAATTGTAAAGGGTAATAGTAGCATTCTATAGATAAGGTTACTTGTTCTGATTTTTGGCCGAAAGGTAGTTAAATTATTATCGATATTGTTCGGTTCCCCTATTATTTAATATTTTTCTAAATAATAACAGGCGTTTTCTCTCCTGCTCCGGGTAATAATATGTATGCCCCGATGTGCACCTTCGTGATTCCTTTTTACCACCACCCCGAAAGCTTTCGGGGACAAAGTACACACGAAGGCGCACGAAGTTTGAAAGACGCTTAAATATTCTGTATAAGATTTATAACTTTCGTGTTAATTAAGTGCTAAACTTTAGTATTTAACATACACCGGCTGTTTATCAGGCCTTATTATGTGAGTTCAGACCTGCTACCCTGTACGGCAAAATATGGCTTATGTTGTTTTTGTCGTGGTATTGATCACTCAGATTAACGAGGTAACCTTTCACCGTATCCGGATATAGTTTGAACCAGGCTTTCAATCCCTGTAAGTCGTTTTGTTTTAAACGATTTTTAAATTTCACTTCCACGGGAATTTGTTCGTGAATGTTGTCTATGATAAAGTCCTCTTCGCTTTTGTTTTTATCCTGCCAGTATTTGATGTTTCCATTACCTAATGCAACTGTTTCAGCAGCGTTGTTTTACCTACCTGACTTTGATCTAGAATGATAGATATCTTTTTTTGTTCCTTTTCGGCGAACAAATCATCAAAGTGATTGGCGCAAGGGTTGGTGAAGAGAAGTGGGGGAAGAATGGGAAAAGAGTATAATCCTAAGAGGATGTTACTAAGGAGAAGCCATCTTCTGGTTCCACTATTTTTTTTAATTTTGGCCGCACATCCGGTGGCATAAAATCTACGGACAAAAATAGTTATTAATACAGCAAAAACGTGAGTTCCGAACCTCATTATCATAATGCCGATTTAAAATTTTCGGATGCTGATATCCCTTCCGGGAGGATAGCCTGGCGCAGCCCTTCCAACATTGCGCTGGTGAAATACTGGGGGAAAAAGCCTGTGCAGATTCCACAGAACCCTTCCATCAGCTTCACGCTGAGCAAATCCTATTCTGAAACAGAGGTAGCCTATTCTCCGGCTGTTTCGGAAACATTGGAAATGGAATTTTATTTCGATGGGCAGCGAAACCCGGCCTTTGAAGAGAAAACTGCCAGTTTTTTTGCCGGCCTTTCGGGAATTTTCCCGTTTGTAAACCAGCTCAAATTTGTGGTTCATTCTAAAAATACTTTTCCTCATTCTGCCGGTATCGCCTCTTCCGCCTCTGGTATGAGCGTGCTGGCCATGATTTTGTGCGACATGGAACGGCAGCTGTTTGGCACTTTGCAAAAGGAAGATGATTTTCGACGTAAAGTTTCTTATGTTGCCCGTTTGGGATCGGGAAGTGCCTGTCGGTCGGTGTATGGTGGCCTAATCATTTGGGGCGAGACAGATGGCGTAACCGGAACTTCCGATTATTATGGTTTTCCCGTAAACGAGGGAATTCACGAAGTCTTTACCGATTATCAGGATACCATCTTGCTGGTGGATGCCGGTGAGAAGAAAGTCTCCAGCCGCGTTGGACATGGATTGATGAATGGCAACCCGTTTGCTGCCGAACGATTTCGTCAGGCACGCGCTAATCTTACTGATCTTTTGTCTGCTCTTCACACCGGTGATACCGAGACTTTTATCCGTATCACAGAATCGGAAGCACTCACACTGCATGCCATGATGATGACTTCGCAGCCTTACTTTCTACTGATGAAACCCAATACGTTGCAAATTATCGAACGGATTTTTGCTTTTCGCGAAAAGACAAGTCTGCCAGTGAGTTTCTCTCTGGATGCAGGCCCCAACGTTCACATGCTTTACCCGGCAGCCATAAAAACAGAAATAAGGCAATTTGTTAAAAATGAGTTGCTTCCACTTTTGAGCCCGCTTGGATTTATTGAAGATGAGGTGGGCAAAGGCCCGGAGAAAATTCTATAAACATGTCGGAACGTAAAAATTTCTATTCAAAGATATTGCTGTTTGGAGAGTATGCACTCATGGCTGGTTCAAAAGCGTTGAGCATTCCTTACGATAGTCTGTATGGTGCTTTTGCTTTTAGGCAGCAGCCTGGCCGTTCCGAATTTGATTCCAGCAGTCATTTGAGAAAATATGCCAGCTACCTGCGGAGGCTTTCGCAGGAAGAAAAACTTAGTGGTAAACTGGATGTCTCCCGGCTGGAAAAAGATATTGACAACGGACTTGTATTTGAAAGTAACATCTCACCAGGATACGGATTGGGAAGCTCTGGAGCGTTAGTGGCCGCTGTTTATGACCGTTACGGTCGAGATAAAATACTTGCAAACACTGATATTCCCGGTGAAAAACTCGTTGCTTTAAAAGAAATTATGGCTGCTATGGAATCGTGGTTTCATGGGAAAAGTTCCGGACTTGACCCGGTCATTTGCTATTTGCAAAAAGCCGTGCTTGTTGAGGGAGAGAACCGGCTGAGGATCGTTGAGCTGCCCCGGTTTGAAAAACCTTCGGGCGGAGCCATATTTTTGCTGGATACGGGAATGACTGGTGAAACACAACCGCTGGTGAATTATTTTGTAAAGCAATGCGAAAGCACCGGCTTTCTCCAAAAAATTGAATCGAAACTTATTCCGCTCAATGACCAATGTATCCTTGCTTACCTTTCGGGAGATATGACAACCTTGTTCCCTTGTTTAGAAAAACTGTCGGCTTTCACCTTGCAACATTTTCATCCGATGATTCCGGAAAAGGTGCTGCCTGTCTGGAAAGAGGGATTGAAAGGCGGTCGCTATTTTCTGAAACTTTGTGGCTCGGGCGGCGGCGGTATGATGCTTGGCTTTACCCGGAATTTTGAACAAGCCAAAGCATATCTGAAACCTTTTCCATTAAAAATAGTTCAGCAATTCTAAACATAAAATAATGACAACAACACGTAAAAAGCATTCGGCTGACGAGTTAAAAACCATTTTTGAAGATTATCTTTTCACCAAAGGCTACGAAGGTTTCCCGGAAGTGCTGTACAAGCCGGCGTTACAAATCATGCAGATGAGAGCCAAGCGGATTCGTCCGGTGCTGCTACTGACAGCCTGTGAGGCTTTTGGTGGAGATATTGCGGAGGCACTTGATACGGCTTGTGCTATTGAGACATATCACAATTTTACGCTTGTACATGACGACATTATCGATGAAGCAGATATCCGCCGGAATGAAGCAACAGTCCACAAGGCTTTTGGCATCAACAAAGCTATTCTTACGGGCGATGCCATGTTGCTGCATGCTATCCGTTTGCTGAACAAAGCACCCCGTGACAAACATTTTGCACTGCTTACCACTTTTGATAAAGTAGCCGCCGAGGTTATTGAAGGAGAGCAGTATGATGTTGATTTTGAGGATATACAGGAGGTTTCGCTGGTTGAGTATCTGAACATGATCAGACTGAAGACCTCTGTTTTGCTGGCAGCAGCATTGTACATGGGTGCCATTATCGGAAATGCTTCTCCTGAAGACCAGAAAAATATTTATGATTTTGGCGAGAAGCTGGGATTGGCTTTCCAGATCAAAGATGATTATCTCGACACTTTTGGTGACCAGAAGTCTTTTGGTAAACGTATTGGCGGCGATATTTTACAAAACAAAAAAACATACCTTCTTTGCCTGTCGCTGACCAAAGCCAGCGAAGCACAACGGCAGGAAATTTTCCACATTTTTAATGAAAAAGATGAGGAGAAAAAAATCAGTGCTATGAAATCTGTATATGAACAGCTCAATGTACATAAAGATACTTTTGCCATCATGGAAAAGTTCTATGATGAGGCATTGGAATCGCTTGATGCACTTTCCATTAGTGATGAGCAAAGTCAACGGCTGAACGAGTTTGCGGAATCCATTTATAAGAGGAGCTTTTAATATTCAGGCGTGGACGCCTGAAGCGGTGAGGATCCATTTATAAGAGGAGTTTTTAAGCGGTGAGGTTTTAATAATCAGGTGTGGACGCCTGAAACGGGATGTGAAGACCAGCTTATTCATCATAACGAACGAACTCTAAATCGCCCCTTTGCCTGTTCATCCCTTCGCTCCATTGCTCATTGCTCTCTCTTTTTAAATCCCCAGTTGTTCTTTCAATCTTTTGATACGGCTTTTGCTCACGAGCACTTTGGCACCATCTTTCAGGATGACCATGTAACTTTCTTTACCGTATTTTTCCAGTTTTTCCATTTGGTCGAGCCGGATAATGTGCGAACGGTGAACACGAATAAATTTTCCCGGAGGAAGTTGTTGCTCCAGTTGTGTCATGGTCTCTTTTTTCAAAAATCTGCCCTTAGAGGTATGAAATTCCACATAATCGTCCTGTGCTTCCACACGTATAATCTCCTCTATGGGGATAATGTCGATGTGGTTACCGGTTTTCACGAAAAACCGTTCCTGCGGTCCGGATGTCTCACGTACCTGCTCTTTCAGTTTTTCCAGCATCTCATTTTGATGTGCTTTGCTTTTCAGACGGGTGAATACTTTTTCCAATGCCTGATCGAAACGTGTTTTGGAAAAAGGTTTCATTAGATAGTCCACGGCATTCAGCTCAAAAGCACGCAGAGCAAATTCGTCATAGGCCGTGGTGAAAATGATTTCGGGATACTCGTCCAGCAATTCCAGCATCTCGAAGCCGGTGAGCTTGGGCATTTGAATATCAAGAAAAATCAAATCAGGACGGTATTCGGCAATTGTTTTTATACCATCGAAACCGTTTTCGCATTCCGCCACCAGCTCTATCTCGTCGTGCGTTTGCAGATAGGCTTTCAGCAGATCGCGTGCCGGCTGTTCATCTTCGATGATTATGGCAAGTATTTTATTGTTCATGGTTTCTCTCTTTGGGTAATCGTAATATGGCTCTGAAAACCATTTTTTCGGCAATGATTTCCAGTAGATCAGTTCTGTGATAGATCAGTTGAAGTCGTTTCCTGATATTTTTTAGTCCTATCCCTTCGCCTTTGGGCTTTTTCACCTCCGGGTCATAATCGTTGTTGATTTCGATGACAAGATACGCATCTTCTTCTTTGCAGGAAATCTCTACCTGCACTTCATCGGAGCTATTGTAAACGCCGTGTTTTATGGAATTTTCGATGAGCGGTTGCAGAATCATGTTGGGGATCATGTGTGTATAACAACTTTTGGGGATGCTGTAAACAAAATTCAGCCGTTTGCCGAAGCGTATTTTTTCAATTTCAAGATAGCGTTTCAGATTCTCAAATTCCTTTTCCAGACTGGTTTTTTCGTTTTTATCATGGCTCAGCGAATAACGCAGAAAATCGGATAGCTTGATGACCATTTCCTGTGCTTTTTCGGGGCTGGTGATGGTGAGCGAGCTGATGGAATTCAGACTGTTAAACAGGAAATGAGGGTTGATCTGTGATTTTATAGTTTCCAACTCCGCTTTGGTAACCAGATTTTGCAACTTGCTTTCTATTTTCAACTTTTCCTGCAAGTCATCATAATAGAGAATCAGGTAATAAAACATCACGAAAATCAGATAATAAAACAGCCCCATGACAGCACGCCAAGCCAGCGAGTTTTTCAGAAATGCCATGTAATTTTCATCGTTACCATAAAAACTCTGCATGGTAAAGTAGCTTAGCAACAGCCATAGTACAATGACTACCGTAGCTATCATCAAGTGATTGAAAAGCAGGTCGAGAAATGATGGCCTTTCTTTCAGGTTAAACCTAATGACATACCAAAGACTGTAGCCGATGAGCAAAAAAATGAGATTGAAAACAAGCGAATCTGTCAGGCTTTCCATCCCGTTTATGCCATAAAAGAAGTTGAGTACCAACGTGTGCACCGCAATGATGAGCGCCCAAATAGCGAGGTAGCTGATAAAATAATTTTTGTTTTTCGAAACAGGATTTAACATCATCTTATTATGTTTTTCTTCTTCTCAGAAAGGTTTTTAAACCCACACGGTTTCTATTTTACTTACGCGGTTATCCAGATTGTAGCGTTCCACCATGCCGTCGATGAGAAATAGATCGATAATCCATCCAATGCCAAAAAGCTGGCCGGTAAGAAGGTAAAGAATACCACTCCCTATTTTTCCGAGATAAAAACGATGGGCGGAAAAGAAACCCAGAAAGAACCATAGAAAATAAGTTGCTATTTTTGATTTCATTGTTTGTTGATTTTATTATTAGAAACTTTTTACTTCAATGCCACCGAGGATGACTATCCCCTTTATCACAAGTACATTGCCTTCAGAAGTGCTCATGCTCACTGCACGCTTGTCGGAAAAACCACCCAAAATAGAGATGGCATCCGACTGTACGGCCCAGCTTTCAGGTACAATAAACTTGGTGCCGCCAAACAACGTAAAAACGTCAATAACGGCTACTTTTGAGGCAAACTCCACGTGACGCAAATCAAACTCAGAGCCGCCCATGAAGGCCGTAATGTTGCCCCCTTTGAAATTTTTTGACTGGATAATTTTTATCCCACCGCCAAACAGGGAAACATCGTTCAGATAACCGTTGTTGTCTTCTTTCGGATTGCCATTGTCGTCGTAGCTGATATGCCGTGGTGGAAGTTGCCGATTGATAAGCAGCAACCCCAATCCGATAAATATCATGGGCCACAGGACATCTTTGAACCTAACGGAATAGCCGAAGATCTCAGGTAACCAGAAGAAAACACCAATGCCGATTAAAATATAGGCGGGCCTTTTGTTGGTGCGACTGGCCAGCATGACCAGGCCGATGTATATGAGAATACTTTTCCATGAGAAAAGATAATGCCCCATGCTAAAATCAAAAAAATCAAGATTGGAGAGCATCAAAATGGCCCCCACAAAAATCAACAGTCCGCCGATGACCAGCTTGCCGTTTTGTGGGTTATGTTGTGTTCTGGGATTGTTTTCCATCACTTTCTGTTTTTAAATTTATTGCAAATATAGGTCGGTTGGTATGATACCAAAAATAAAAATCGGTGAATGACAGGAATTTGTCGGTAAACGGGGACTTTCAGGAAATTAAATTTTTCGTCTTGTGAGCTACCACCCTTCTGCTGGCTTTATAGTTTTCGTCTGCTTGGAAGTATTTATTTTTCGTCTGCCAAACATGTGTTTATTGAAACAGCGCATTCTACTTTATTTTCTCTCCACCATTTCCCAACCATACGAAGTTGTCCAGGGCGTAGTTCACAGCATCTTCGTAAGCATCAAAAGAAGTGCATTTTTTTATTTTGCCAAAGACCCGTTCCGGACGGTCAAAAGAGAGCGAAAGATAGCTCCACAACTCTTTCATTATACTGATGCTGCGCAGGCTGTCGTTGAACTCTTTACGGTAATAATAATAGAGGTCATCCACATATTTTCGGATGATGCTGAGCGGATGCGTTGGCATTCCGGTACTTTGCAACTGACCGGGCAAAAACGGGTCGGCCAGCAACCCGCGGCCTATCATCCAGTGATTTACCTGTGGAAATTGTTGTTTTAAGAATTCAAAATCTTCCTTCGAAAAAATATCACCATTATAAATCGTTTGGTGAGTGCTTTTTTGCAGGACTTTTTTAAAAGTGCCGGTGTCAACACTGCCTTTGTACATCTGTTCGCCAAGGCGTGCGTGAACAATGATCTCGGAAAGTTGAAATTCGTTGAATACCGGAAGAAGTGTCATAATCTCGTCAGCAGTGTGATAGCCCAGCCTGCATTTTACAGACAGCCTCACCGGCAGGGTGGGGAGGACATCCTCCAAAATTTTCGCTACTTTTCCGGGATAAGGTAGCAGGCCTGAACCCCGCATTTTACGGGCAACTCTCGGAAAAGGGCAGCCTAGGTTCCAGTTGATTTCGTTAAATCCCAGGTTTTGACATAGTTTCCCGAAAAGTAGTATTTCATCTCCATCCTTGCTTAGAATCTGAGGAACTACCGGCACCCCGTTGTGGTTGGTTTTCTCCAGCTCCTCCTTTTGCCTTGAACGCAGGCTTTTTTCGTTGTGAATACCGGTAAAAAATGCTGTGAACATTTTGTCGATTTCCGGAAAACGACAGGCAAAGACCTCCCGAAAAACCCGGGTGGTAATGCCCTGAAAAGGGGCAACATAAATTTTTTGTCCGGTTTGAGGATTCATCTATTCCATGCCAATGGCTACGAAAGGATTATTCTCTTTTTCAACTCCAATGCTGGTGTCGGGGCCATGACCAGGATAGACTTTGGTTTCAACCGGAAGTACGAACAACTTTTCCCAGATACTCTTTTGCAAAATATCGTAATCGCCTGTGGGCAGGTCGGTACGGCCAATGCTCTGGTGAAAAAGTACATCGCCTGTGATGACAAAACCCTCCGACCCGGCATAAAAGCAAAGACTTCCATCGGCATGACCGGGAGTGTAAAATATCTGTATGACATGGTTTCCCAAAGTCAGTGTGTCGCCATCGTCCAATGGGATGTCTATCTCCTTAACGCCATCAAAAGGGAGTCCGAAGCCGGCGGCACTGTCGGCAGCATGGTCGAGAAACACCTGACCTGCTAAATGAGCCGCCAGTTTCAGTTGATAACGTTCCGCTACTTTACGGTTGCCGAGAATGTGGTCGATGTGGCTGTGGGTGTTTACCAGTAGTTTGGGTGTCAGGTTGTTGTCTGAAATAAAAGCTTCTAATTGTTGCATTTCGGCATCGGTAGAAACAGCAGTATCGAAAAGCAGGGAGTCTCCATTTTCATCATACACAACATAAGCATTCAGCTGAAAGGGATTGAGAATAAACTTCTTTATCGTGAGCATGGTGTTCTTTTTTTGGAAAGACAAAAATACAACATCGGTGGGAAACCAAACATCTAAACCCGTTTAAGAGAAACAAAAACAGTTTTCCAGGAAAAAAAAGGAGATGCTTATCTCAACCCTTTCACGTGAGGGATGCCGGCTACAAAGTCTTTCAGATAAAAAGGCTCAAAATAAGCCGTGTCTTCAAATTCACCGGCTTTAAGTTTTTTTTCAGCGAGTGGTGCCATATAGGTTGCCGAAGCGAGAAACTCTTTCCGAAAAATTGCACTCTGAGAAACTTTGGTCAATATTTCTTCACACTTAGCTGCCCCATCACCCATAAAAATCAGTGGCTTGTTCTGTTTGAAAAAGTCAGCAAAAGAATTTTCATCAATAATTTCTGCCAGTACCTTTCGCACCTCGCGAAGCCGGCTGTCGTAAACCGCCGTATAAACTTCCATGCGCCGGGCATCAATCATGGGGCAGAAAAGAAAATCATCGGGGTTTTTTCCTTCGTCAGTAAGTTTCAGTATCATCCCATTGGCCATCGATTTGAGTGTGCCAACGGAAATCAATGGTTTGTCAAGCGAATAACAGAACCCTTTGGCTGTGGAAACGCCAATGCGCAAACCGGTGTATGAGCCGGGGCCTTTGCTAACGGCAATAGCATCCAAATCCTGAAAATTAAGGTCTGCCGTGTACATAAGCTGTTCCGCAAAAACCGTAATCTGTCGCGCATGCGAACTCTCGGTATTCGACTCCTGCAAAGCTATCGTCTTTCCGTCCACCGACAGTGCTACCGAACAAATCTGTGTGGAAGTTTCAATGTTTAATATCTGTCCCAAATCCTTTTCCTTTGTTACTTCTTCTTAACTGTGAACAACACTTTTTTATTTACTTTTTTCACCTTGTCGCCGTTTTTTAAAGTTTTGGAAACAAGCCGGTAGGGTGCGGTAATTACTTCCTGCCCCTCTTTTACACCCTTCGTTATTTCAATATACATGTTATCCTGAATACCGGTTTTTACTTTTTGTAGCTTAGCGATGCCATTTTGATATAGAAAGACGTACTCTACCGTTTTCTTCTGCAATTGGGCGCTCTTTTGTTTCTTTTTCTCTTCTCGTTTTTCAAGAATTGATTTCATGCGACCGGTAGAGTCAGCTCTTGTCGTAACTGCCTGAATGGGCACGGCGAGAACATTGTCGGCACGTTTGGTTTGTATTTCCACCGTTGCAGACATCCCGGGTCTGAATGGTGAAGGGATAGGGTTTTTAGGGCGGATAAGATCAGCATAGGAAGATTTCAGCATATTGATCTTTACATCAAAATTGGTAACCTGGTCGGCACTTACGCCGGTGGTGTTGGCCGAAGTGGCTATTTCGGTAACGATACCTTTGAATTTGCGGTTCAGGTAGGCATCCACCTCTATCAGGGCAGTGTCGTTGATGGCGATCTGAACGATGTCGTTTTCGTTGACTTCCACATTAACTTGCAGCACATTTAGATTGGCAATGCGCATGATTTCTGTACCTGCCGAAAACTGTGAGGCGCCGGTAACGCGTTCGCCCACTTGTACACTCAGTTTGGCAACGGTTCCACTGTTAGGCGCATAAATGGCTGTGCGATTCAGATTCTCCTGTGCTTCGCTCAGTTTGGCTTTGGAACTTTTTACCTGAAACCGGCTGGCTTTGTAACTTTCTTCGGCTGCTTTCACCACTGCTTTGGCTACGAGGTATGTTGAGCGTGCGGCATCGTAGTCCGCATCTGAAATGACCTGTTTTTTCCAAAGTTTGTCACTACGGGCAAAGTCAAGTTCGCTTTTTGTGTACTGTGCCTGTGACTGTGCCAGGCGTGCTTTTGCATTGGCCATGTTAGCCTCTGTAGTTTTCACGGCTGCTTCTGCCTGCTGGAAACTTGAAATGTAAATTTTGGGGTCAATCTTTGCCAGCTTCTGGCCTTTTTTCACATAGTCGCCTTCTTTCACGTAAAGTTGTACAACTTCGCCTGAGATATAAGGGCTGATTTTTACATCTTTAGCCGGCTGAATCTTGCCGTTGGCCGAAACAGTTTCAATAATGTTTCTTCTCGTAACTTTTTCAACAGCAACTTTTTGTGCTTCTGACGATTTACCTTTTTTTACAGCCAACACCACAATCACAATCAGCACCAGTGTACCGATGATATACCAAATTAATTTTTTCCGTGATTTTGTCATTTTTTTATTTTTTGTGTGCTAATGTAATCATTCTTCAGGTATTCCAGGCCCTATTTCACGGTGTTTGTTTTTGGAGATTCCGGTTTGGCAATACCTTTTAACGTGAGGCTGCGACCGAGATAAAAATCAAGAATCTTTGTCTTGAAAATATAATCATACTTTGCAGCAATGATATCCGATTTAGCATTGAAAAGCTTGACTTTTGCCACATCGTAATCGGTGGAACTCAACATGCCCACATTTAATTTCTCCTGTGCATATTTGAAAGATTCCTTCAATGATATCACTGATTTTTTGCGGGCGATGTAGGTTTGATAGGCTGCCAGAGCATCTGTATAGGCCTGCTCAATACTTTTGCGTAGATTGTTTTTTTCTATCTCGAGGTTCAGGTTGGCGTTCTCCAAAGAAATCTGCGATTGCCTTATGTAGGTTGAAACCTGGAATCCGTTCAAAATGGGAATAGTCAGCCTGAAGCCAAGGGTAATACTCCGGTTGTCGTTTAGCTGATCCCAAAAAGGTTTGATTTCTTTAAATCCGGGGTCGAGGGGGTTGTTGCTTATCCTGATTTGGTCTGAGTAATTATTCCCATAGGAGGAACTCAGGCTCAGTGTCGGGCTTCGCTGTCCTTTTGCCATGGCCAGTGCACGACCAGCGGCTTTCACCGAATATTGTGCACTCTTAATCTCCGGCCTTATATCCAGCGCACGGTCATAAATAGACTGGATGGGAAGCAGACTCGGTTTTTGGGTAATTACCAGATGGGGTTTCTCAATATCAAATGCCGTATTGCCTTTTATGTCGAGAAGCTGCATCAGGTCAAGATAGGCCAACATAAGTTTGTTTTGCGCATTTACCAGATTTACCTTGTCGTTGGCCCCCTGGGCTTCAATGTCCAGCAGGTTCCCCCTGGCTACTGTCCCTGCGGCGGTCTCTTTTTTTGTACGCTCAATCTGTTTTTTGCTTATTTCCACCTGCCTTTTGGCGTTATGTACCTGCTCAATGTTAAACAAAATCTGCAAATAGCTTGCCGCAATGTTTAAAGCAATGTTGTCTCTTATCTTATCCGAATTATATTTCTTAGCAAGATATTCAAACTGTTTTTGCCGCATGTTATTCACATTTTGAAACCCGTTGAAGAGAGTTAGGTTGGCGTTTACCGAGCCGTAAGCCTGACTTGACCGCTTGTTGGCATAACGATATGTGGCCATATCAATTGATCTTCCCCATCCGGTATTTTGTGAAATGTTAGCGTTGAAGGTGGGTAAAAACCCCAATTTGCTCTGCAACAAACTTTCTTTGGAAGACTCGGCATTCAGCTTGCTTTGCTTTATCTGTAAATTATTTTCGT